>JAFBAF010000340.1 GCA_019247895.1 Parafilimonas sp.
TTTAAATAAATTACACATGAAATATAAGGCGTGCGATGGGTTGAAAATATCGTAGTGAACAAATTTGTAATTACAGTTATTCTTAAAACCAGCGCGTCTTTTTTCTTATCGGACACACTTATAAATCAACAGACATTAAATAAATACTTTTTATAAATTGAGAAGTAGTATTCACCTTAAGAAAATCAATTCTGTTTTTTTCCGGACACTGGGAAAACGCCAAAAAACCATTTTTAACTTAAAACACTTTTCATGAAAAAGAACATCTTGAAAGACCGCCTACTGTACATTGTACTGGTTGGCTTGCTAACGTTTCCCATTTATTGTACAAAAGACCAAAATTTAAGTACACAAAGCTCGTCTGCAAAAACAGATGCCTCGGCGGGCAAAAACAAGGAGATACCCTTGAGTGAATTTAATAAAAGAACGCCTTTGCAATCATCCTCAAACCGGGTAAATGCATCCACCGATGTTTACGGATGCGGTGCTAATCTAAGTGGCAGCTACGGCGGTTCCGGTTACTATCTGTATCCGGCATATGATTTGGATTTCACATCCACCTCCTATGCAGCAGTTATCAGTGTGTCAGTAACCTCGTACGATGTGCCTAACCGCTTTACGGTGTATAATGCTTCGGGTTCCGTAGTTGCTTCAACCTCCTGGATGGGTTATGCAAACTATCCCGGGCCGTGGGGCATGTCACTTAATACACCGGAAACACAGACAATACATTTCAGTAAAACAAACACTACCTATACATTAAAGGTAGAAACCTCTACTACCAACACCTCCGACTCATGGCTAGCCTCCAGTTAGTTGTGGGTCCGCTCCCGATATAACTGATCTTACCGATCAGCAGATAATTGACATTTATTCCAATGTTGGCGTGCCTCACAATGAAGGGCTGGCCTATACACTTAACCACTTGAAAACTTACTATGGTCCGGTTTATACAGGTGGAAATACCAAAGCAGATCATGATTTAATGTATCAGAAAGTGGATCAGTTTAATAAAGGTTATATGATGAATAAGCGTTCAGTAAGTCAGTCCGATGCAAATAGTTGCATTAATAACTTTAAAAATAGCCCCGTAAAACAATTTGGTACCAATATAACGACAAACATCACGTACTCGCCATATTACAGCACAATGTCCACAGCCTTCAAAAACGCGGTAGCACAGCTAAATACTCTCGTCCATGATGATGCTAATTGCTACACGCAAGCTAATTATGACGGCATTGTAAATAGCAATATTGCATTAATTTCCGATAAAGACGAAAAGGTTTATCTCGTGGCAATGTGCAGCATCGGCTACAATTCTATGATCTACTGGAGAGACAATTATACAAAATGGCAAGCCTTTTTTGGCACTGCAACGCCGCTTGCTTCACCTGCAAGAGATATTGCGGTAGCTGACATGACAGGTATTGTTACCGGTGCTGTAGGCGGCTGTGCCTGGGGTGCATTAGGGGGTACAGTTGTTTTACCCGGTGCTGGTACTGTTGCGGGCTGCGCTGGAGTGGGCGCCATTTCTGCCCTGGGTGGCGGATTAGGCAATTCTGCAAAAAAAGCGGTGGAATCTTTCTTCAGCTGGTTAGCGAATTGATGCGTGTAGCTTAATAACTCGCAGATAGAAGAGTGGTTGGCGCTAACACCAACCACTCTTTTTATAATTCTCATGAGTAGAATAAGCCAGTGACCTGAATTAGTGGATGAAAGATTCTACAAACCGGTAGCAGGCATCAATTATTCCGGACCTGTACATAAACCTTATGTGCAGGTTTTCAGGCTCTAAGTGCAACCCGTAAAATTGTTCTGCATAATTACTTTAAGCGCATTAGCTGCTCATAATATTACTTAACAGCTCGTACGAATGCAGCTTGGCAACGGGGTCATAAATATGGGCGGCGGCCATCAGTTCATCAATACCCGTTCGCTGTACAAATTGCTGTATGCCTTTTTTTACTGTCTCCGCGCTTCCAATAAAGGATGCCGACAACATTTGCTTTAGCTGGGTTTCTTCGTAGTCGTTCCATAGTGTTCGCATGTCATGTACAGGCGGTTGCAGTAAGTCACGTTTATTGCGTATGATGCCAAGAAAAGCCTGGTAAGCAGAAGTGGCAATGTATTGTGCCTCATCATCTGTGTTAGCGGCAATCACATTTACACAAGCCATAGTATAAGGTTGTTGTAATTTTGGCGAAGATTTGAACCCGTTGCGGTAAATAGCGAATGCAGCCTCCATTTGCGCCGGTGCAAAATGTCCGGCAAATGCATAAGGCATTCCAAAGTAAGCTGCCAGGTGTGCACTGTCTGTACTTGATCCCAATATCCACATAGGTACATCAATACCCTCGCCAGGAATGGCCCTTACTTTTGCTGAATGGTTCTCTTTGGAAAAATATGTTTTTAACTCCTGCACCTGTTGGGGAAAATCGTTGGCGCTCAGGTCGGTTGTCCTGCGTATCACCATTGCCGTCAGTTGATCTGTGCCCGGTGCACGGCCTAAACCAAGGTCAATTCTTCCGGGGTATAAGCTCGCTAATGTGCCGAATTGTTCGGCAATAATCAAAGGAGAATGATTAGGTAACATGATGCCGCCCGAACCTACGCGTATATGGCTTGTTCCGCCTGCAATAAAACCTATTAAAACAGCAGTGGCGGAACTGGCTACGCTTATCATGTTATGATGTTCTGCAAACCAGTAGCGGCGATAACCAAGCTTTTCTGCGTGTTGTGCCAGTGCCAGGCTCTTACGAAATGAATCTGCGGGAGTTGATCCTTCCGTAACAGATGCCAGGTCCAGTATAGATATGGGAATATTAATGTTGCTGCTCATATGCTTTTTTGAAATACTTTTCAATTGTAAAATTAAAAAGATATGGCTGCGGATGTATAATAAAGGCTGCGATCTAAAATCGCTTTTCATCTATCGTGCATCCTAAAGTGGGACTTTGTGGAAAATGGAGGTGTTTTATTTGGCACAAATTTTTAGTATCTATCTCCAAAATCAACCCTAATGCCCTTACTTCTTCTGGTATTTTTTATTGCCGATATATTATCATTAGCTTTTCATTTCATCGCATACACTTATACAGGGAATGGGATAAATACCATAACACTATAAATAATGATTACGCTCAACGATGCCTGTATGGTGCCATCGGCTTTTGTATGACTTCATAAAAGCCTGTGTAAATGCAGGGTTATAGCAAACACTGGTTGCTATAATGATAAGAGTTAAAAATGTGGTCTTTTTCATAACAGTGTGTTTGGAGATAAAGCTAATCTTATGTTTATAATATGACAACCCGATTTTTCTCATATTGCATACGTGTTTTTCCCATCCTTATCTGAGCCATTGGCTCTGCTTACACAGAAAATTATAGGTATTAAACATTTCGAACATTAGTTACATCATGCCAGCAACTTAACATTGCAAATGAACTAACAGGCTCTGCACAAAACTGTATAGTGATATTACCTTAATACTGCAGCGTCTTGCTGGAATCGAACGATAAAATTTTGATCGAAAGCTGCTAATTAAAACGACCCTGATATAGAAATCCAGGACACACTTAAACTGCACAACCGTGCAAATCTTGCCTTAAAGTTAAGGGCTTCCTTTAATTCTATTAATTTCAGTAGCATACGTCAACAAAAGAGCCGTCTTGAAAAGACAGCTCTTTTTGCAATGTGGTTACGCTATTATTACTGCGCAGCATCGCTATTACCTTTACTGAACATACCTAAATTAAATCCAATACCAAAGCCCAACCATGGTTTGCCTCTGTATACCCAACCTGTATTGGCTTTGAGGGGCATGTCTAATCCGCCATAGAAACCAAAATTTAAGCGATTCCATTCCATGGTCAGGGAAGGCCCGGTTGAAACACATAATATTTGCGAAGGGGTTTTAGTAATATCGTATCCGTTTTCAATATTTGACTGGCTGAGCGATACGATAGCAGGCCCTAAGAACCAGGATGTCATTATTGACCATGTATTGTGGGATTTAGCAGGATCGAAGAAAAAGTGTGTTGCTCCCCATTTTCTGCCGATATATAGCGCAAGATTAAAAGAAGCAGTAGCTTCGGAAAAAGCACTTACTAAGGTATCTGTGCCATTGCTATAATGCGGCCCTGTTTTGATTGTACGCTTATTTGCAAATCTGTATTTAAACGGTATCGTTACTGCTCCATACTGAGTAATAGCATAACGCAGGCTGATATAAGAAAGAGGTTGAGTAATTAAATTCCTTTTTCTGATTTGTAAGTAAAAATTATTTGCTGAATCAGGCTGTTGAATGGGTATCGCACCTTGGTATTCATGATTCGGCAAGAAGGAAGATGGCTTATATTCAGCATGTGTGATTTGAGTAGTTACCGGACGAGCGATGGTATTATACAGCCCGGTTGGCAAATCCAGCATTATTTTACCACTATCCGCTTGTATTGCACCAACATACGACCGACTTGTCCAATATCGATTTGAAAGATCAATAGTAATCGTTGTATTTACATGAGTAATAGAACTATCACATCTGTCGCCAGGCATGCAAACCTGCACACAGCTGTCTGTTGTTGTTCGTATAATTTCAGTTGTTATTGTCTTTTGGTCGGTGCTGACTTGAGAGGAATAAATCGTTATTGTGTAACAATGTTGATAATTATATACGTGATCTATCGGCGCTCTTTTATAATTTGCTCAGTTTTGCTGGTACTGGCATACTTTATCTGATATCTGCGCAGCAAAACATAATGCCTGCCTTAAACAAGGCTGTTTGAACCGGATGAGGCTGTTGAGCTTGTACTCTGGCTGTTAGCAATAAAAAAAAGAGCAATACTAAAGGTGACTGTGCAAAGCTTTTTCATGTCAGGTGTTATTTAAGTATGTGAAATTTAGATAAACGTATTTTTTAATTGTCATAATGAGCACCGGCTTTTTAGCAAATCAATACCGTTTTTCCCTCAATCCGATATGCTTAGAATCTCGTAATAGAAAGAGCCATCTTAAAAGAACGGCTCGTTTTATTTAACCCTAAACCAAGTTTGATGTAGTTGATTATATTTTCATTTCTGACTTACTATGTACCATCGCTCACTGTTCACTTCTCACACCTTTTATTTTCTTCAAAATCGTATATCCTATTTGGTACCTCGTAATTTCTTTGCCATATCACTTTCACGTAACCTGCTTTTGTTCTCATCTTCGCATGTCATCGCCATCTGCCAGCCACAGATTTCATGATCTCAATAAAGCCGTTACTGCCAAGTTCTTCAATTATAAAATCTATTTTATCCGTTGAATAAATTTCCGAAAAGGTCTTAACCCTGTCCAGGTCTTGAGTGCCTGACAAATTAATCGCAATACGGCGTGAATCATAAAAATTCATCATCTTAATGCTGTATTTGCACCAGGCTAAAAGAATTTTTACAAGCAATACAATTAAAAATACAAGCGTAAAACGCAGAGACATTGCATTGATAAAATTGTCTTTGATCAGTTCTTTAACTATGTCCGCGTTTTGAATGTCAGCAAAAAAGATCATAAGGTCAGTAATAAATTTTAAAAAATATTATTTATGTGTACTATCTATAATAGCTTTTGAAATTGGATTTGCGGCAACAATTTTATCAGCTTGCCAAAAACATATGAAACCAGCGGTAATCACGGCAACGATTAAACCCATAGCAACTATGCGCTGATTTCATGAAACAGTATTTTACTTTTTATGATTTCATCATAAGAATCCGAAACATTTTCTTTGTTCTCCATAGCAATCTTTTTAGTAATACATGTATGTGCGTTTTGTACATTATTTTATCCTTACAGCCAAAAGCCATTAGCTACTCTTATAGCTTATCACTCCCTTCCCGTAAAGCAACGTTTAAGTATTAAATGTAAAGCAAGTGTTTAAAATATAGAACCCGCATTTTCCCGTTGTGTAAAAGGGATTTTTCCCGTGCTGTATTTTTAAAGGTTATTATTAGCTTTACCTTCTTTTTAATACTAGAGCGCTGCTTACATGATCGCTAAAAAAAATGCTACTAAACCAAAACAGACTTACTGAAATTATGAACGCACTTTATGGAATTAGGGATTTAAAAACGTTACCTGCTACCGATACGCCAGCGTTGGGCACGTCGTCGGACGCTATCGTTATTATTTTAGCTGATTAAATTTAGGATATGGAAATTAATTTAGAGACAAGCCAATCGGAAAACCTACCTAAGGACAAAGTTGAAAACGCACCCAAGCAAGCGATGA
>JAFBAF010000076.1 GCA_019247895.1 Parafilimonas sp.
GGTTTGAAGATTATAAAAATCAAAGCCGCCACGCACAATAAATTTTGTTATGCTCGCATCGTTGCTTTGTAATGTCGCATCAAAATTTAAACCTGTTATAAAGCGGTTTACAGATTCATTGTTTTGCATTAACGCAATTGTTTGCAAAGGATTTGAAGCCGCAAACGTATTTGCAGGATAGTTGCCATTTGCATCGGCATGCAATTGTGCAAATGAAGGTGTTGAGGATAATGCAATACCTGTTGTTACACCTAAGTTATCATTACCAAACAAACCTCTGTCTGCAGATGAATTGATATAGTTTGTATATACTCCAATTCTTATTTTATCAGTAATATGATGGTCAACATTAAGCCGCAAACTTGTATTACGATAACCTGTTCCTTCCACAATGCCTTCCTCATCTTTTTGATCAACAGAAAAATAAAGTGTTGTGTTTTCATTGCCTCCGCTTAAGCTCAATAAAGTGTTTCTTGCAAAACCTGTATTGCCATAAATTTCTTTTTCATAATCATAAATATGACCTGCAGCCTGGGCATCTAAAAATTGCTGCCGCAAAGCTGCGCTCGTAGCGCTATCACTTGAGAGGCTTGCAGCGCGGTCAGCAGTAAATTGTCTTACGCCTAATAATTTTCTTACAGTGATCAAACCCAGATCCTGCGAAACAGTGATTGATGTTTTGCCTGCCCTGCCTTTTTTAGTACTGATAATAATTACACCGCCGGCAGCCTTTGAACCATAAATGGCAGCAGCAGAAGCGCCCTTTAATATTTCTATATTTTCAATATCTGCAGGATTTATATCTGCAATTCTGCTTGAAGGATTATCCTGTGTTGATGTGGGTGAGCCGCCGCTTGTCGCGGAAGTCACAGCATTTAAACCAGCAGAGGTAGAACTGTTATCAACAAACACACCATCTACAACATACAGGGGTTGCGTGTTGCCATACACTGATGTAACACCCCGCAATTTCACGGAAACGCCGCCGCCTGGTGCTCCTGAATTTGCATTGATGTATGCACCGGGAATTTTTCCTTCCAATGCTGCATCAAATGTTTGTGCAGGTGCTGTTCCTATTAACTCCTTTGACGAAATGGTGGCAACAGCATTCGCCAGATTCCTCCTTTTAACTGTGGTTGATAAACCAGTTACAACAACTTCGTCGAGGTTGGCAACATCTGGCTGGAGTATAATCGTTGTTATAGTTAAAGTGTCTGCCTTTACTGTTTGTGATTTAAAACCCGTTGCACTTATGGTGATGATTGAATTGCCTGCATTTGGCATTGCAATTTTTCCCTGTGCATCTGCAATCAGTGTTCTTTTTTTATCAATTAAAATTGTTGCAGCCGGTATTGGCTGGCCATTCGATTCTTTAATTTGTAAATTAACGGTATTGGTTTGTGCATGCGAAAGAAATGGCACTGTCATCAGCCATATTAACGCTGCGATTGTAATTAATTTTTTCATTTTGTGTTTTGATATTAGTTAGAAATTTCTTGATTGATTTAAGCAGGCTGTTGTGTTGAAAAAATATAATTGCCATAACCGTGTTCAGCAATTTGTTTTGCTCTTAATGGATAAGTTGTAAGGTCTGTTGGCGTATTGGAAGCAAGTCCGTCAACATAACGATTGAACATGCAAAACATAGCAGCAATTAATACAGTGTCGTGAATGTCTTTGTCTGTTGCACCTTCTTGTTTTGCTTTATCAATTTGAGCTTCTGTTACATATTTACCGCCTTTTTGTACGCTGCCTGCAAGGTTTAATAAAGCTTTTAATTTCCCAGATATTTCAGCATGTTCATAATCTTTCTTAACCTGCTCAATTAAATCTTCATCCCCGTTCAAATAGCAAGCAGCAATAGCACCATGCGATTGAGTGCAATAAAAGCAATCATTTAAATAAGAAACATACGCAGCAATCATTTCTCGTTCAGCCATGCTTAAACCTTCGTTGGTGCGTAACATTAAGTTGGCGAGTTTGCCCATTGGTGTTGCAGTATCGGGACTAAAAGCCATCAGGCTTCTTATTCCAGGCAAGTTTGGATCTACATTTATGTGTGGCATAGTTTATTTTTTGTTTGGTACTATTTGTTTAGGTCGAGATTGGCATAACCATCTTTTGCACGCATTGGAGCCCGGTCAACATACACCTGCCTGTCTTGCGGTGCCCACGTATTCAATCCATCAACATAACGATTGAACATGCAGAATGCCGCAGCAATTAAAACGGTATCATGAATTTCTTTATCCGTTGCGCCCAAATTTTTTGCGTGTTCTATTTGTTCTGTTGTTACATACTTGCCACCTTTTTGCACGCTCCCTGCAATGCTTAGCAATGCTTTTAATTTTGGTGAAATGGATGTTGACTCGTAATCTTTTTTTATGTCATCAATAAACTGCATGTCACTGTTAAAATAATATTGGGCTAATGCACCATGCACATTCTGACAATAAAAACAATCATTCTCTGATGACACATAAGCGCCGATCATTTCACGCTCCCCACGAGATAATGTGTTGTTATCATCATGCAATAAAATTTCTGCGAGTTCATTTAATGCCTTTCCTGTTTCAGGGCTGTATTGCATTGGTCCGCGAATGCCGGGTAAATCGTTTTCAAGATTGATAAAAGCCATAGTGAGTTATAAGTTTTAAGTGATAAGTTATAAGTAGAGAGGAGTGTTTGTTTTTGAATTTTGATTCTTT
>JAFBAF010000101.1 GCA_019247895.1 Parafilimonas sp.
ACCTTCAAAGCCTATTTCATAAACGCCTTCATCAACATGTATCCATTCATTTTGTTTTTGTGTTGCTGATTTTTTTTCTTCATGGTATAAAGCAGGAAGTAATGGATTATTACCTAAAATATATTTTATATCAGTTGCCAATAATTCCTGGTGTTGTTCTTCATGATTTAAACCAAGCACGATTAAATCATTCAGTTCTTTGCTTAAATTATTCTTAAGGAACTGCAACATGCCTCTATCAACATGTTCACGGTATTTATAAATTTCTTCAACAGATGGCCGGCTTAAATTACCCCTGTCAGTTCTTATAACTCTTGCGCCAACAGATTCATAATAACTATTAAAAACGTAGTTATAATTTGCATTGAACTGTTCATAATTCTCATCATTTGGTTTTAATACAAATTCTTCCCAAAACCATGTTGTATGGCCCAAATGCCATTTCGGTGGACTAACATCAACCACCGGTTGCACAACATAATCTTCAGTTTCAAGATTAGCGCAAATGTCTGTTGAGTGTTTGCGCACTTGCTGGTAGCGTTCAGATAAAGTCATGATTTTGATTTAATATTTTTTTGGCTCTCTGCTTGTATGCCTTACCCGTAAAATAAATATCTCATTTTCTAACACGCGATATGCAACTCTGTATCTATGCAGTTCAAAAGCTCTGTAACTGCCATCATTATTTGTTTTATACTTGTCAAGAGAATAGACTTCAGGATGCAAGATTAACTTTTCAACTTTTTCTAAAATTTCGTTTCTTACCTTTTCAGCATTTTGAATTGAATCAGCCGCAATGTATCTTATTCCTGCTTCAAACTGCTTTGCTGCCACTTTAGACCATGTGATTTTTTTATTTGTCATTTGGCCAACTGCTTGACATTTTTACCACATCATCATGCGTAAATGAATTTCCGTTTTCAATTTCTGCTTCCGCTTCCTCAATTTCTTTATTATATTGTTCGATGCTAATTCTTTCAATTTCTTTACGACTAGTTAAAAAAGTTTTTATAAGCTGAACAACAGATTTTTTTTCAGTTTCATTCAACTGCATAAAATAATTATTCATTTCTTCATCTAATGCTGTTGTTTTCATAACAATAATTTTTTCAAATTTACTCTTTAGATTTTTTTAAAGATTTCAATTTCTCACTGGCAGTTTACCTCACGAAAATTATTTTTCCTTATCTACATAATCCGTCAGCTCACTTATCGAATGAATGTTCAACTCATCACTTTGTTGCCTGCGCATCATTAAAGCATACGCATTATTAAAGCCGATTGGTTTTAACCAAACCAAATTATATTTCTGTTTAAACTCTTTTGAAACGTAATTGTAAATGCTATCTCTGTTTTGATGTAAATTATTTATGGTGTTTGCTGATGCATTTAAAATGGCTAACAAACCTGTGCCTGTATATTCCGGATACATATCAATTTGATTGTTCGTTAATGCATCAAAACAAATTTTTGTTCCGCCCAAACCTGTTTTAGTATCAACATTTAAATCTGTATAACCTTTAATCAACATTGAATACATGTTTATTAAAATGTATTGCTCGCCAAAAATTTTTGAACCTAAACGAATGGCGGCTTTGTTACCGTTTTGCGGCGGTTTGTATAAATTATTTTTAATAAGAAAATTTCTTGCCACTTTTTCCGGAGACTGTTTCAAATAATCAACTTCATAATTTAATTCGGTCATTATTGAATCATTAATTTTTCCTGAAAGCATGTTTAGCACATTTTCTATTTCCGGATATTTTTGCAATACTTCTTCGCGGATAATAGGCGCTGCATAGTATGGCGGAAAAATATTCTTATCATCTTTCAACACTATCAAATCAAATGCTTTCAAACGACCATCAGTACTATAACCGCTAATAACATCGAGCTTCTTTTCATAAGCCGCTTTATACATTACGGCATCACTAATAACAACATTTTTTATGTTTAGTTTATAAACAGATTTTAATCCAAGATAACCATCCTGCCTGCCCATAAATTCAGGCGTAAAACCTGCAAGCAATTTGTTTTTATCGAACGATGGCAGCACATAAAAAGATGATAACAATAAAATAATAAACGGCATTAGCCAGACAGCTATATGTAATTTTTTAAATCTCAGTTTTTGCACACGTGATAATAAAAAATCAAAAAAAATAGCAAGTAATGCGGCAGGAATTGCTCCTGCTAAAATCATGTTTGTATTGTTGAGTGAGATGCCGCCAAAAATAAATTCACCCAAACCACCTGCAGCAATGTATGCAGCTAATGTTGCCACGCCAACATTAATAACCGTTGCTGTTCTAATGCCTGCAAGTATAACGGGAAACGCTAAAGGCAATTCAACTTTTGTTAATACCTGCCATTTGCTGAAACCCATTGCTGTAGCGGCTTCCAGCACAGTTGCATCAACTTCTTTTATGCCTGTGTATGTGTTTCGGATAATTGGTAACAATGCATATAAAAACAAAGCCGTTATTGCAGGCAAAGGACCAATACCTAACAAAGGAATCATAAAACCGAGCAATGCAATGCTTGGAATAGTTTGCAAAATACCTGCGGTGTTTAATACAATGCCTGCTGCTTTTTTTCTTTTTGTAATTAAAATGCCAAGCGGTAAACCAATGATAACGGCAATGAGCAAAGAAATAAATGTGAGACCAATGTGCTCAATAGTTTGACTGAACAATTTATCTCTCTGCTGAATGATAAAACTCCACAAGCTTTGTTGCTGTTCCATCAGTTGACCTCACCCCAAACCCCTCTCCAAAGGAGAGGGGCAAGAAGCGTTTAATTTTTAAATTGTTTTTTGTATTCATTAAATGCATTCATCAGCGAAGCATAATTTATTTTTTTTGTTTGATCATTATTTTTCACCATCAACATATCGCTTTCATTCAAACTAAAATATTCTAAAGCCTGCCAAATATTTTTTGTAACTGAAATTTCTTTTGCTGCTGCATCATCATGCACATTATTCAAAAAATTCCAAAGCAGTTTAAGTGTTGCTGTTTTGTATTCTAACTGCAATCTTTGTTCAGAAAAAAATTGTTGTACAAAATCATTCGCCGGTTTAAATAATAATTCTGTTGGTGTTCCTGTTTGAACAATCTTTCCTTTATCCATTAAACAAATTCTATCTGCCAGCTCAAATGCTTCCTGCACATCATGCGTAACCAAAACAATTGTTTTCTTTTTAAATTCTTCCAAATTTTTAAAATCGTTGCGCACATGTGTTCGTGTTATTGGGTCGAGTGCACCAAAAGGTTCATCCATTAATAATATCGCAGCATCTGCAGCCAAAGCTCTTGCAAGCCCAACACGTTGTTGCTGACCGCCACTCAATTGGTTTGGATAAGCGTTGTAATAATCTTTTGACAAATGCAGTTTGCTCATTAATTCTTCAACACGCGATTTTATTTTTTCTTTATTCCATTTAAAAAGATTCGGAACAACAGCAATATTTTCTGCAACGGTATAATGCGGAAATAAACCTGTGTTTTGTAATGCATAACCGATGTTTCTTCTTAATGTTTCCGCATTTTGACTTTTGATATTTTTCTGATCAATAAAAATTTCCCCATCAGTTGGTTCAATCAAGCGGTTAATCATTTTCAACGTTGTTGTTTTACCGCAACCACTCGTTCCAAGCAAAACAAAGTTTTCTCTTTCATTTACATTGAAAGAAATATCATTAACAGCAATTTGCTGGTTGAATTTTTTAGTGATGTTCCTTGCTTCAATCATTTTATAAACCTTGTAAAGTTTATAAAAACACAACTATTTTGAAAATATGTTTCTGCAGAATTGAATGCAGTTAAACTTAAAGATATTTGCTGGCAAAAGATTCAATTTGCAAATGTTGTATTAATTAGGTAATTATAATACCCGTTATTGCCTGATGAACTTACCTATATAAACAACATCGGAGTTTTCTGTTTTAATAATATATGCACCGGCGGCCAGGCTGGAAATATTGCAAATAACGTTTTGCCCTGATATGCCTGTAATCTTTTTTACCAGTTTACCTGATGATTCGCTGAAAATTAAAAGATTGGCGTTTTGAACACGCGAAGGCAATTGAATTGTTATCTGGTTATGTGAAGGATTAGGCGCAATTACCATATTCAACATATCTTTTGTTATATACAGCTTTGCTATATTGCTGTATTGTATTTTTCCTTCGTTATCCACCGCACGAATACGAAAATAATGAGTGCCTGCACCCAGCATATTAGTAATATAAGTGTATGTGTAAATAGCCGTTTGGTGAGGCACAGGTTGTTGCGTGCCTAATGTTTCAAAATAAATTCCGTTGGTGCTATGTTCAATTTCATAACGACTGATATTGTTTTCCAGGCTTATACTCCAGTTAACTTTTGCTTTGTTGTTTTCAATTATTGAAGCACTTAAATCAAATAAATTTACTGCAAGAACACCGGCGCTATCTTCAATTAACACACCGGAACGACCGTAAGGATATTTATACAGCGCCCCGCCGATTATTGTTTGACCATAAGCGGTAACACAAATTGCTTTTAAATTATTCTGTAATGCATAATCGCCGGGTTGTATCCATTTTGATATAACGTTGCCATTAGCATCAGCGGTAATATAAAAGGCAAGCTGTGAGTTTCCCGCATTTACAGTATTTGCTGTATCGTTTACATAGCCGCTAATAACATATTGGTTTTTTAGCGCATTAAATTTTTGTTCAACAGGAATAAAGTTTTGGCTTGCATTTGCAGGTGCAATAGTTTTTTGCCAAACCAGTGTTCCTGTTGAAGCGTTTAATTTTTGTACAAGTAAATTATTCTCGTTTCGTCCAGCAGCATATATATTGTTTGATGCAAGCGTTGCCATATCAAGATGATTTGAAGTAGGCTCTGTATTTTGCCAGGTATAGTTTTTCGTGTTTGTATTAAAGAGAAAAATTTCATCAGTGTTTGAACTGGTGGTGCCAAGTACTACAACCGAAGCAGAATCATAAGGCAAAATATAATGTGCCTGGAATTTCTCATTAAGGATACCTATTAGCTGCGTTGAATATCCTGCTGCATTAAAAAATAATTGGTACATCACAGGCTGACCAGGAGGATAGCCTGAGTAAAACCTGTTTTGTATTGCTGCATACGTACTTTTAGTAAGCGGTGCTAAAAAAGATTGGTTGGCAAATGATGGCTGATAAGTGCTGTAAAAAGAAGCGTTGCCATCTGTAAGCGTACCGTTATATTTTTCTAAATTGAAAAAGTTGACGTAATCAGGATTTTTATATACATACACAATATTGGTGTCTTTGGTTGCATATAACTGAAGTGACTTAAACTTATGCTGGTCTGCAATGGAATATTTATATTCTTTAAGCAATTTATCTGTTGAATCAAGCTTTATAAAATATACACTGTCGGCATAAGCGCTGTAATCAAACTGCAGCCCGGAGCCTGCAGGAAAGCCAAGAATAGAAATGCAAATATTATTATCAGCTGTAATGCACATTCTGTCAGCTTCTGAATGAAAATCCCTGCTGAATGATTGCGACCATACCAGCGAATTATCTTTTGCATTCTTCATTTCAACAACAGATTTGTTTCCAACTCTTTTATATAGAATATATTTATTGGTTGAAAAAGTTTCTATTTGCTTCACATCGCTAAATTCCTGGTAAGTTGAAATTATTCTTTGCTTATTGTATGCATTAAATGTTACTGATGTATCTGCAGCTAAAAGAAAAACATCAGAATAACCTGCATTGTATAACGGGTCTGGCACGGGCCCATCTTTTTGCAATTCGCCCAAATAAAAAATATGATGATTCAGTTCAAAACTAAATACACCTCTGCCAAATGCAGTGTTTGAATTTCCGTTGAAAATTTGTGTGTGATAAACCAATTTTCCTGAAGAATCAAATTTGCATATTCCCCAGATTGCCGCTTTTTCATCTTCTGAATTTTCGTACCCGGTTGCATAAACATTATCATGTTCATCAACTACCATGCTGTTGGTGCCGGCGTATGGGGCATCAGGGTTTGGGTTCGTCCAGTAAGGATTATAATTTGTTTCCCAAATTAATTTGCCGGTTGCTCTTTCGTATTTGCAAATATGATAGGATGTATAAACGCTTCCAAAATAGTTTTGCTGCCCGCTGGCATAAACATAATTGCCTTTTACTTTAAAATCAGAAACATAATCATCTAAATACCTGTTATCAATATTAGAGCCTGCAATCCAGCCAATTTCGCCATCAGCCTTTTTAATTCTGCCTGAAAAAAAAGTTGAACCATTGCCCGCAAAATAAATGTACCCGTCATCGTTTGACTGAATAACATAAATTGAACCCGGTGCATTCGTTTTTACAGCCCAGTTCAATACAGAAAGATCCGGAGAAACGTAACTGTAAATGCTATCGGCTCTTGAGATATATGTTGTACCATTATTATCAATTGCCACGTTTCCGTCTGTAAATTCCTGGAATGCGTTGCCTAAAATTTTAGTCATTATAGTTTCGCCGGTGGCTTTGTTCACCATTGCATAAGCGTATTGATAATTTTCATTGTAAGTATAAATTAAATGATTACTGTCTGCATTTCTTATAAGCCATGCGCCAATAATCTTTTTCTTCCAAACAGGATTTCCGGTTAACTGATTAACTTTCCATAACTCGTAGTTGTGCTCAAAATCATGCGGTGCATCAATAGTTGTATATAAAGAAGTGCTGTCTGAAATTAAATTCGTGAAATAACCGGTTGCATACAATGAATTTCCATTATAGTCAAAAGTGTCAATTTGTTTATTTAGTGTATATGTCCAAATGGTTTTACCTGATGTGTCTAACTTAATCAGCGAAGGTGTGTAAGGTGTATTTAAGCTGTCAAACGACTGTCCGGCAAGATATATAAAACCATTCCGCGTGGTAGCACAAGCAATTCGGCTGTTAGGTCCTCTATAAAAACTATCTGCAAAATAATTCACTGACTTTTGAGCATGTGCTAAATGCATCAATAAAATAAACAGGAATAATATTCTTAATCTCATAAGCGGGTTTAAAATAGTGTTTGCAAATTTTATGTTTTGCAGGTAAACAATCAAATCTTATTGCTCAACCATTTGTTGAGTATTTTGAATACTTTAATTATTGGCACGTTAATAATAGTTCTAC
>JAFBAF010000113.1 GCA_019247895.1 Parafilimonas sp.
ATATTGAGCGTTAAAACTTTCAGTGAAATAAGTATTGGCTTTTTCATTTTGATTTAAGTTTCTATATACTTCACCTAAATAAAAAGCATTTGTTGTATAAGAAGGATTATTTATAGTTGTGATCTTTTTCCAAACATGCCTTGCTTGTAAAAAATCATTTTCCGCCTGTTTATATTTCCCTGTTTGATTATGAATGAGTCCAAGATTTTCATAACTGTTTGCAATATCAGGGCTGTTTACTGTTAATACTTTTCTCCAGATGGAATTGGCTTCTAAAGCAAGTAATTCAGCATCATTATAATTACCAGTTTCGCGATAAAGATTTGCAAGATTGTTACAAGTTTGCGCATAATCTGTATTGTCTTTTGTAAATATCTTTTCGCGAATATTTTTCGCTTCAATATAAAGCGACTCTGCTTCGGAATATCTTTCCATAAAATAATACAGGTCTGCCAAAATATTACAGCTTGATGCATACGCGGCACTTTGTTTATATGGTTGAAAACTTTGCCGGATATTTTTTGCTTCGACATAAAGTGCTTCAGCTTTTTTATATTGGCCCATATCTCTGTACAAGTTGGCAAGATTGGTACAACTGATTGCATAAGCTGCAATAAAATTTGCAGAATCTTTACCAGAACATAAAATGCCGCGTATTGTTTTAGCTTTTAAAGCAAGTGGTTCTGCCGCTTCATAACGGCCGGTTTCTCTGTATAAATTAGCGAGGTTATTACAAAGCTGCGCGTAACCGGCACTGTCTTTTGGCAATAAACTTTCTCTTATTGCTTTTCCTTCAATGTATAAGTTTTCTGCTTTATCATATTCACCGGTTGATGTAAATACGTTTGCTAAAAATGTACAGCTTAAAGCATATTCAAGGCTTTCTTTAGTAAAGATTTTTTCTCTTATATCTTTTGCTTGTGAAAAAGATTTTTTTGCGTTAAAATAATCACCTGTTGACGCATACGTTCTTGCAAGCTTGTCGGCTATCGTTGCAACGGTTGCATCATAACCATGCAATTTTTCTGATTGCTCTTTGACTTTTAGAAAAATTGCTTCAGCAGAATCATAATTATTTATGGTGAAATAAATATCGCCAATATTGGTGCATAATTTTATATAGCTATCGCAAATTGCAGAATCTTTAAATAAACTATTTTTTGACGTAGTATAATATGCAATTGCAGCATCATAGTTCTTTTGATCACGATATAATTTCGCACTGTCCGCATATAGTTTCCATTGCTGGCAATAGATATTTTCGGCACAAAAAATCTGTACAAAGATTATCACATACAACAGAACATATTTCGCAATTGCATGTGCATTCATATAAATGCTTTATCAGGATTTTTTTACTGTAAGCCAAACCTGCGCAGCTTCATCATCAAAACCATAATTCAGCAAAAACATTACATACATTTTATTCAAGGCTTCATTACCCGGGAATTTTGCAAGTGCATTTCCAAAACGTTCTTTAGCGGCATATATTAATGCATTTTTCTCGAGCCTTTCAATAATCTCCAGCTCGTCATTTACATTTTCCGGCGGTTGCCCTGGCATTAACGATTCAACAAGTGTATCCTCGTCTGCCCTGGTTAAAATTTCAAAGTAAAGCGGCACTTCATCTTCACAAATTGCATCATTGCTTTTAATAAGCCAATAATATTTACCTGGCCTTAATTGCAACTGTTCAACATTAAAAACTGCCAGTGTATCCTGAACGGGCTTATTGAAAATTTTATTGCCTGCTCCGTCATACAAAAAAAAATTGTAGTTATTTGATGCGCTTGTTTTCAACCATTTAAAATTTATATCAGCTGAAGATGTTTTTAAACCATTTACAGGAAACACAAGATTTTTACATTCATCACTTCTTGAAACACCGCCATACACGCCGGTTAAGTTCTTGCTTTTAAATTTTGTGAAATCATAATTAGGGTCCAGTACTTCATCCCAAACCAAATTCAAATATTTTTTTGTAATGCCAGCGTACGATCTTGCATTTTTTGCCTGCAAAGAGTTTAGTTTGACATTGTTTGATGCATTTAGCACAAAATAATCTGCATCTTTATTTGTAAGCGTTAATTCCGATCTGTCCGCAAATATCAATGCATCAGTTTTATACAAAAATTCGCCCTGCTTTAATGTATGTTTTCCTTTTTGATTGGAAACTGTTACATTACCTTTTACAAGGTAAACATAATAGTCGGGGAACTGGGCAGAGCAAACGTTGTACAGTAATACGATTGAAATGAGCAGTGAGCGTTTCATAACGGGTGTTTACGATTAAATACGGTTATATATTGAAATTTTTTGTTCAGCCAAACAGCAAGGCTTTCATAAATACCAAAAAATTCAAGTGATAATACCAATGCGATCATTATCGGCTCTAAAGATACTTTAAATAAAAACCAGTCGTAAAGTTTTAGAAAAAAATACAATACGAAAAGAATTACAAATACCTGTACAATTAAGAAAACGGCATGTGAAGGATGTGCTTTTACGCTATATCTTGAAATGATATAATAGTTGAATACAAAAGTGATTACAAAAGCAAATAAATAAGAAATGAAAGCAGAAGGCGGCGTTGGATATTTTTTGCTTAAGATCATTGATAAAATGTTTGCATGAATAACCACGCCATACATATCAGGATAACTTTTACCTGAAACAACTTCATTCAATGGTGTGTAATGCAGGTCGTCCATAACAATATTGGATGAATCTTTTTCAAAGAAACCCAGCAATACAATTTTATTTTTTATTACGCTTTGTAACTGCCCTGCAGCAAGGTATTGCACCACTTCATCTGCTGTAATACTGGTGTATGATTCAAGGTTGCCTTTATAATCTATAATCTCCTGTTCATTGTTTCTACAGCTTAATTCATTATAACTTTCGGGTTTCACCAAACGGGCAATGCATGCTGCAAAAGCATCATATTGTTTTCCATTAATTGTTATGCGCGGGTAAAAAGCTCTAACTACAGAATATTTATTGCCGATAAAATTTGCGAAGCCGCATCTGTCTGGTTTGTTATAAAATATGTTTGGCAGAATGCCATTTTCTGTATTGCGGTTCAAAAAAATAATATTTGGTTCTGATAGTACAATATGTTTAAAAGCGCTGTCGTTTGGAGAATCTTTTTCAAAAAATGCGTCTATTGCAATTGCTTTAGGATCGCATTTGTTCAGCCATTCTATTTCTTGTGCAATTCCGTTTCTTCCGGTATCTAATTGCACTAATACAATATTGGAATCGCGTTTTGTATTTTGCTTGTTTTTTTCAGAATAATACAGGTCATAAATATCAAAGTCTGCAAAACCCTGGTGCAATGCTTTACCATATTCGAGGCTCCACGGAATGAAACTGATAATGTAGGTAGCGAATAATAATATTGCAGATGCAATAAAGCTTTCTTTAAGAACATGAATTTTTTCTACCGGGTTTGTTTTCTTCATAAGCCAGCAGGTTTATTGCAAATGAAGATAGGAAATCATTCAACTTTAATCACACTCGTTCTTGCGCTTTTGCCGTTTTCATTAATTGCTTCAATTTGAAAATAATAAGGCATATCTTTTTCCATTGCGCTGAAATAATATTCGTTTGTATTATACACCATAATGCTTGTATATAATTTGCCGGGTGCAATGCCAGTATAAATAACATAAGCATATGCATTGTTGCTTAGTTGCCATTTTAACCATGCATTTCTTCTTTCTGTATCTCCACGTAATGCAATAAAATGCTTAACTGTATCTGGTTTTAATCCATTGCCATTACCAAACACACGCAAACCACTGATGGCAAATTTTCCGTTTGCCATGTGAATATTTTCCAGTTTTATGTAACGTGCCTGTACAGGTTTTCTTAATTCAACATACTCATGCGGCACATCTGTTTTATTGTTGCTTTTATCAACTAAAACTTTCCATATTTTTCCATCTAAAGAAGAATACAATTTATACTGATGATAAATAGTTGTGCTCTTGCCAAGAATATCCGCATCCTGGTCTGCATAATTTATTTGAATTGCTTTTACAGTATCAACGTTTCCCAGATCAGACTGTATCCATTCACCTTTATTTACTGTTTTTGCACACCAATATGTTTTAATGCTTTCATCTACTGCATTGTTTGCATTATAACTTCCATACGTTGAAGAAACAGTAACAGGCTTATTATAATTGAGCAACATCCAGCCAGTATAATTGCCTTTAGTGTGATCTTCATTTGAATGCGATGGAAGATAAGTTGGATAATCTCCAAACGCAGTATTGCAATACAGCATATCGTCTTTATCAAAACCTGCAGGCCATATTCCAATGCGACGCTCAAAATTATTTTTTACATTCACGATCATCGTACTTACGTGCCACCAGTTGCCATACACATCCTGGAATGTTGAACCATGACCGGCACCAGTTGCAAAACCACCGGGCTTAAATGAAAAAGGATTATGCGATTGATATGTGAATGGACCGAGAGGTTTATCGCCAACATACACGCCATCACCATAACCACTGAACTCAGTGCCCGGTGCTCCATACTGCAAATAGTATTTGTTGTGATACTTCGTCATCCAGCTGCCTTCAATAAATGGTTTTAAAAATGTGTTATCGTGGTATTCACCAAAACGTTCCCAGCCGTGAATATCTTCGTGCAAATGCAATAAAGAGTCAGGTTCGCCAATTGGTTGAAATGTTTTGCGATCGATCTCTTGCCCGTAAGTTGGATATAAATTGCTCGAGCCAAAATAGATATACAACTTGCCATCATCATCTGCTAAAAAACCAGGATCCCATGCGCCAACTTTAAAAGAATCAATAGCATATTTCCAATCGTCAACAGTTGGGTTTGTGCTCATCCACAGTGGAAATGCCTGGGTATAAGTTGAACCAATCACGATCATCGTATCGTGTAACACAGCTACAGCCGGCGCACACAACTCATCGTACACATTCGCACCCGGTTTTAAAAATTTACGCGGAATAAATTTCCAGTGCAACATATCTGTGCTCCACCAATAACCCCATTGATTGGTTGAGAATAAAAAATATTTATCCTTATACAAAACAATTACGGGATCAGCTGTTGCACGGTGCCTGCCTTGTTCAGAAAAATTTGGAATGGGAGTAAAGCCGTAATCAATGTTTATAGGGTTGCAATAAGTTTTTTGTTGTGCATGCGCCGCATCAATCCAAAAAATAAAAATGAAGAGAACAAATATTCTTTGATACATAGCAAACAATTAATACTATGTAACAAATAAACAATATTCTTCAATCTTAATTATAGCATTTTTTAGATAGAAAATTTTGCGGGTCTATTGAATAGCGAGGATCAGCTTTTAGGGGCAGTTCACCAAATTCAAATTGGAACGAACAAAAGCCTGAATGTATTTGCCATAAATACATTTTCTGTTCTGAATTTGGTTTAAAAAAGATTAGCAGCAATTCCTGTAAAAGACAGTTTATACAGTCTTCTTCAAACTTATCGTGCTTTGGTTTTCTTTTTCCTTCCTGTTTTTTAACCTTACTCAATTGCAGTTGTGTAAACGAGCTGTTTAATGGCAGATAAATTTCCTTTTGCATACAGTCGCAGTTGTGGTGTTAAGCCAGATTATCATTAGAGTTTTTATAATGCAGGATCAATTATTGCACTTCGTAAATAGAAAATTGTGCGGGTCAATGGAATAACGAACATCAATATTCAAAGGAGCTTCACCAAACTCAAGTTGTAAGAAAGAAAAACCGGGATGCATTTCCCACAAATGCACTTTATGTTGTTCGGCATGCTTGAATATCTCCGGCAAAAATTCCTGCAATGATCCATTGGCACAAGCTTCTTCCAATGTTTGTTCCGGGGTTAGTTTTTTGTTTTCCGCACTATCAATATTTTTTAATTGACCATTTGCAAATGAGCTGCGCAATACTACTAAAATTTCCTGTTGCATGATTTGATTTTGTTTTTCTTATTAGATTTTCAATGTAAAAGAAAACCAAATGCCGGCTCAAAATGAGACGAATGCTTAAACGTTACATTTTATTCTTTTATCGTTAAAAAAAAGCATGTCAATATTTTTTTTCTCTCCTGTTTCCCCTTTAAGGGATAGGGGCTTAACTTGCGCCAATGCAGGAGTATTTGAAAGGATTGAACGAGCCGCAGCGGGAAGCAGTAACACACATTAACGGGCCCTTAATGATCGTTGCCGGTGCAGGCAGCGGTAAAACAAAAGTGCTTACTACACGTATTGCGCATTTAATGGCAAATGGCATTGATTCTTTCAATATTCTGGCACTAACGTTTACAAATAAAGCTGCTGCTGAAATGAAGGAACGTGTAGAAAAAATTCTCGGCAACACAGAAGCACGTAATCTTTATATTGGAACATTTCATAGCGTATTTGCAAGAATTTTGAGAGCTGAAGCCCCGCGCATCGGATACCCAAACAATTTTACCATTTATGATACTGATGACAGCCGCTCTGTTGTAAAAACAGTTGTTGGTGAATTAAATCTTGATGATAAATTATATAAAGCAAACGTTTGCCATAATAGAATTTCATCAGCAAAAAATGCATTGGTTGGCCCTGAAGAATATGCGAATGATTATTATTTGCAGCAGGAAGATATGCGCACCAACCGGCCTGCAATGGCGCAGGTTTATAAAGCATACAATGCACGTTGCTTTAAGAATGGCGCAATGGATTTTGATGATCTTTTATTTAAAATGTATGAGTTGCTGCGCGATTATCCTGAAGTGCTGCATAAGTATCAGCATAAGTTTAAATATATATTGATCGATGAATACCAGGACACAAATCCAGTTCAATATCAAATAACAAAATTGCTGGCGGCGGTACATGAAAATATTTGTGTTGTGGGTGATGATGCACAAAGTATTTACAGTTTTCGCGGAGCAACTATTGAAAACATTTTACAATTTCAGAAAGATTATGACGATGTAAAAGTGATAAAGCTTGAGCAAAATTATCGCAGCACGCAAGCCA
>JAFBAF010000191.1 GCA_019247895.1 Parafilimonas sp.
ATGCGTTTAATAGTGCCGGGAAACATCCAGCTTTTTGCGAGCACCAAACCTGATGCCGCTGCAATTACAAAAGTGGAAAGTTCAATAGTTCCATGAATCATAATGGTGAGTAAACTATCTTTCAGCAAGCCATTGTTATAAAACATATATTCAAAGGCACCAACCATAACCGAATTGTACATTAAACCTGTAACAGTTGTATAGCCGAATAAAATGCCTCCGCCAAATTCAGTTAAAGCAACTCTAACATTATTAATGAAAATATAAATGAATGAAAGAAATTCATTACCGTAGCCATACACCTTGAACGGATGACCTTCTTTTATATTCTGCAAAGTCATGTCAACATAATCATCGCCAAGAATTTGGCGTACAAAATTATCATCATTCTTTGCGGAAAAGAAACCAATGGCCACAAACAACACAAACAAGCAACAACTTATTAATAGAACGCGATGATGTTTTGCAATGATTAATGGCAAAGTGAATTTGAAAAAAGTTACAATCCGGTTACTTTTTTCTTTTTTATTCTGATAGATATCAAGATACGTTCTTGATGCTACACCATTTAAATATTGCGTGGTTTTACTGGTTGGATAAAACGTTTTACTGTAGCCAAGATCTTCCACTAACTGGATAAATTCGTGTGCTGTTTCATCAGGATGATCGCTCGGATGATCCTGAATTTGTTTCCACCGTTCCCTGTTGCGCTTTATAAAAAGTGCTTCCCGCATTAAATAATTCAAGTTAAAAGTCAAAAGTTAAAAGTCAAAAAAGTTAGTGGTTCAAATATTTGAATTTTGAATTTTTACTTTTGACCTTATCTCCGGTGCGAAAATTAGAATTAGTTTATCTTTCCGCCAATTGTTTATGGAAAAAATAAAAATTCCTACCAGTTTTAATATTGAACTTGAGTTTGAAACGCCTGAATTCTTTCGCAGATATTTTGCCTGGCTGATCGATTTTTTCATAATCGTTAGTTACATCATTATAGTATATAATCTTTTTAATAAGTTTTCCGTTCATCACACAGATGCTGATATGCCCTACTTATATAACATGTCGGCAATACAGCTGTTACTGTTTGTTCCTGTGTTTGTGTATCATTTGTTTTTTGAAATAGTAATGAATGGACAAAGCATTGGGAAAAAAATTACCGGCATAAAAGTGATAAGCGAAAATGGCGGCAGCCCCGCCGTACATCAATATTTAATACGCTGGCTGACCCGGCCTTTTGATCTTGTATTTTTTGGCTTACCGGGATTGCTTACAGTTGTATTAAGTAAAAAAAATCAGCGGCTTGGCGATATGGCTGCAGGAACTTTGGTAATAAGAACAAAAATTCAAACAGATATTAATGATACCGTTTTCTTCCAATTGAATGACGATTATAAACCGCGTTATGCTGCTGTTATGCGTTTAAGCGATCGTGATATGAATACCATAAAAGGTGTATTGAATAATCACAGCAAGTATAACAATTTTGATGTGGCCACACGCATCAGTGAAAAAGTGCGCACCGTTTTAAGTATTAACGAATACCAGGAACCGGTTGAATTTTTGGAAACCTTATTGAAGGATTATAATTATTATTCCAATCAACAATGAAACTATTGATCGCTTAATTCATCAAGCAAAGGTTTTACTTCATCAATATCAACATTCTTTTTTTTGTCGTTGATATCGATTACTACAACGTAACCATCGCTGCTGCCAATACTGTTTAATGCATTTACTATTTGCTGCTGGTTGCTCCGCACACGATAACCGCTGTCGTTCCATTCTTCATAACTGCATAAACAACCTAATGATGGTGTTTGCGGGTAGTAGGTTTGAGCTTTATACAATTCAGGATCTATCGTGGTGCCATGCATAATAACTGCAGTGCGGGCCATTTCGCCAGCGTAAAAGGTTTCGTAAATGCCTGCATAATTTTTCCATGTTGAAGGTAATAAAGAAGCATACAAAGCTGTGCTCCAGGCTGTATCTGCATAAGTGCTGTCATTAAAAAAAACATCAGGAGAATCTTCAAAAGGCATTTGCAATTGCAGGTTTTGTGTAGGGCCAATATATAATAACCTTGAAACATCAAACCCGCTAAAGCGTAAAATGCCCTGTGGTGTATTACCGTTGGTGATATAAAAAGGATAGTTTGTAATGGCTCTTGCCAGTTGTGAAGTATGAAAATAATTTCCTGATGAATCTTTTAGGAAACTACCATCCGGCTTACGAATAATAACGAGACCCGCGTAATCACGATTATTTCTTTGCAAACTGTAAATGACCGTTTGCCCTTGCAAAAAATTCTCACTAAAAATATCTTTTAATGGCGGTAGGGGTTGAGGCTTTTTTATTGCAATACGGCCTTTCAGCAACTGTATACCAACACTTGTATCTTTTGGAAATTTTTGATTTATCATTGATGATACAATTGCTTTTCCATTTGTGCTATCTGCACGCATTATATATTCTGCGCAGCGAATAAAAATACTTACTGATTTCGTTTGGCGCATTAACTGCATTGCCTGCAGCTTAAATTCTTTTTTATATAAAGAATAAGTTGTTTCCAATAAATTCTTTTGAAAATAATCAGACATCTTAGCCGCTTTATCCCATGCCACTTCCAGCTTTTGCCTGGTGAAATCGTCCTTGTATTGCGTTAATTCCATTGCCCATAAAGCATCATTCCATTCGCCTTCATTATCTTCATTCAAAGAGTCTTGTAAATATTGTTTGATAGTTGTATCAACTAAATATTTATAACGGGCTTCTTTCGCCTGTTTTGTAGTTACTTTACTATACACTGAATCGCTTAATGGTTGTTGCGCAAATAGTGAAATTGAAAAAAATAATTGTGCAATCAATAAAAACAAATACTTCATAAAAAGCTAAGCTACAACTTAGCCTTGCAGGAGTTTCTTAAAATTATTGACGGATGTGAATAGCATTTTATCCTTTCTGTTAAAAAAAACCCGCTTGTATTAAGCGGGTCTGCATTTACGTATTGCTTTTGCTCTATTTACCTTCTGCTGTAGCAGGGCTTATTACTGAAGAAATCTGCATGATAGAAGTAACGGGAAAACCGCCTTCAGCTCCATGTTCTCTTATCAAATCTTCATTCTTTGCCTTATATACACAATAAATTTTATCGCCTGTTACATAGCTTTGCACCCATAGAATATCCGGGCCCATTGTTTTTAATACACTGCAGGATTTTTGGGAAATGGCTTTAAGCTGATCAGCTGTAAGTTGCCCTGCATTTGGAATGTCTCTTTCAATTAAATACGTTTTCATTTCAGTTGTTTTTACAGTTTGTGAATCGTTTGTTGAAGTTGTTTGTGCAATTGCCGGAACATGGCAAAAGAAAAACATCGCAATAAGTAGTTTGCATGCATTAGAAAGTGTTTTCATGTCAATTATTTTATCGTTTATAATAAACCAAAAGTAGTATCGGCAAGCAGCGGAGATATGAAACAAATCATTCAATAAATGGCAAACGATATAGCACAAATCGTTCAAGAAATAGTAAAATTAATTCGTTAAGGTTAAGTGAGATTAATGCAGTAAATCCAGGTAAGCCATTGGCAATAAGCCATACTTTTTTTTGAAGCATTTAGTAAAATAAGAAGCACTTGTAAAACCGGTATCGTAAGTTATTTGGGCAATAGAATACCGTTGTTTTTTCATTAATTGTTTTGCTTTTTCCAACCTGAAATCTTTTAAAAGAATATTGGGCGACAGGCCGGTTAATGAAATAGTTTTTCTATATAATTGAGAACTGCTCATAGCAACTGCATGACAATAATTAGTGATATCAAAATCCGCATTTTGCCAGTTCTCTTCAAGCTTATTGAACAACAATTCAAGCAGCCTTTCATCGTTTGGAGATAAACTGAAAAAATATTTTTTCTCGTTTTGAAAATTATCTTTGGAAACAAGTTCTTTAATGCGGGAAGCAATGGCTACTTTATTATCGGCAATATTGCAAAGGTTATCTGCAAACTGAATAGTATCACCGAACATGTCATTGCTTTTTGCAACCGGCTCACCGCAATTAATACCAATTTTAAAACCGAATTCATTTGCATTCTCTATTTCCCTGTAAACTGCTAATGCACAAGAAACAGCTTTAGATGCAGAAGTAAAAGAAACAATAAAACCATTTCTTTCGTGCTCCACTTCCCTGCCATCAAACAGCTTAATATTATTTCTTATGATTCTGTTATGTTCGTTAAGTAAGGCATGTGCTTTTTCATTGCCAAATTGATATTGTAACAAAGCAGGATCAGTTGTTTTTGTTACAAGCAAAACACGAAAAGAGGAATCGCTGAAAACTTTCAGGCCATCTTCTGTTATTTCCGTTTTTTCAGGATCGTATATCCTGCCTAAAAAAGATTCAACTAAAGAATTATTTACTTCGATTATTTTATTTGGTATTAATCCATGTGCTTTTCTATGCATTTCTTCCACTGCTTCTTTTTCCGGCGCATCAATCAGGCAAAAAATATTTTCGCGTTGCTCATCAATCCAATATGTCATGCATTTACAACCGTGCTCTTCCTGGTGCAGCAAATCTTTTCGATGTGCTTCTGCAACGTCCTTTGCTTTCACACCCGGCACAATATGTACATCCATGTAAATAGGCATGCGTTTGCTTTAAAGTTGAAGATAATATTTAGATCCATTTTTTAGAAAGAAAAATTACTGAAGATAAAAATTACAACAATATTATTAATTGTTTAGTTGTTTCAGTTGCTGCAAAGCTGCATATACTTCATTACAGGTTTTATATTTTTTTCCCGCTGGAGGCTGTTGCATTGTTTGATAAAAATGCACAATGTTATTTTTTATTGATGGCGTTACATCCTGAAATTTTTTTTCTTTTAAGCGAAGCAGCCATTCGTTATATGTGCCGTCTGCAAGGCTGTATTCGCATTGTTGCGTAGGAAATCCTGTATCGTAATCTTCATCCTTTAGTTCGGTATTAGCAACTGGAATTGCATGTACAAAACAGGTATAATGAACAGTGATTGAATCAAAACTTGAATCAAAATACTTTTCCGCCTGTGCTGTTGGCACTTTAAAATGCAACGCTTTTAACGGCCCGACTTTAGGAAGTATTCTTACAAAAAAAGAAAAACCTGAAGCCCAAAAACCCGGACGTTTGTAACCGTTTCCAAAATCATTATTATATTGGCGCATCTGCATTTTGTAACGAAATACTTCGCTTGTTTTAGTGGAATCTGTTTCAAATAACTTTTTATTTTTTGAAGCCCACGCAGATCTGGTTATGAACGGAAATACATTGGCGATCATAAAGCGAAATGTTTCAACCGATAACCCAAGATGATTTTTAAAAATTTTATCAAGTTCTAATCCATAAGTTTCTTTAAAAGCTTTTGCAAGCAAAGATGTATCCACTTTAAACCCAATAAAATCGTGGTATGATTTAGAGGCATAATTTCCTTTTGCAACCTGCAAAACATCAAACCCAAATTCCATTCTTATGTGCGAAGTATGATCATCGGCATAAGTAACAATCTTGCCAAATTTTTTTTGCATATCAGTGTAAACCAGCGGCACGCTTCTGTTGGTAGCCAGCG
>JAFBAF010000196.1 GCA_019247895.1 Parafilimonas sp.
TGGCTGGCTGAATTATAATTTACTTTCATCTGCAGAAAAGAAAAAACAATTTAATCCTGTTGGCGGCGAAGAGCGGTTTTGGTTAGGGCCGGAAGGCGGCCAATATTCAATCTACTTTAAAAAAGATGATCCTTTTGATTATGCGCATTGGCAGGTGCCTGCGTTGATTGATACGATTGCATATAAGATTGAACAATCAGATAAAACTTCTGCAACATTTTCACTCACCGCAGATGTTACCAATTATTCAGGCAGAACGTTTGATCTTAACATCATAAGGAAAATTCAATTACTTGATAAAAATGCGATCGAACAAAAACTAAATACTGCAATTCCTGAAAGCATTAAAACAGTTGCATACGAATCAACAAATCAAATAAAAAATGTTGGCAATAATGCGTGGAGTAAAGACAGCGGTTTGCTTTCTATCTGGCTTGCCGGAATGTTTGCGCCATCGGAAGATGCAAAAGTTATTATTCCATTTTCGCAAATAAAAAACGCACATAGTTTTATTACAGATGATTACTTTGGCAAAATTGATTCATCAAGATTAGTTGTAAAAGATAGTGTTTTGTATTTCCGTTGCGATGGAAAATCAAGAGGTAAAATTGGCTTTGCGCCTGAAGTGGCAAAGCCTTTTGTTTGCAGTTATGATTTTAAAAAGAATGTGCTTACCATTTTAATTCCCGAAGTGCATAAAGATGGTAGTTATGTAAACTCAAAATGGGAGTTGCAGAAAGAACCATACAAAGGTGATGTAATTAATTCTTATAATGATGGACCATTAGAGGATGGAAGCCAAATGGGCCCTTTCTTTGAAATAGAATCTTCTTCACCTGCACAAGAATTAAAGCCTGGCGAAATACAGGAATATCATCAAACAACAATGCATTTACAAGGTGATTATACGATCTTGAAAAATTTAGTTGAGCAATTAATTAACGTGAATTTGGATGATGTGAAAAACTGGTAAGCGATGAAATTATTCAAAACGTCAAAAGGAATCATTCTTCAAAACAACGATGAGTTTTTTTTATTGCAAACAGGTTTTGATGAATTGATTAATCATGATAACCTGCATCAATTTTTATCAACTCAAACAAAAAATAAGATTGACATTGATTGGAGCAATACAAAAATTCTTGCGCCAATAAATAAACAGGAAGTTTGGGCAGCCGGTGTAACTTATTTGCGCAGCCGCGATGCAAGAATGGAAGAAAGTAAAGATGCAGGCGGCGCAGATTTTTACAGCAAAGTATATAATGCAGAACGCCCTGAATTATTTTTTAAAGCTTTGCCGCATCGTGTAGCTGCACACAAAGAACAAGTGTTTATCCGCAATGATTCTAAGTGGAATGTGCCAGAACCCGAGTTAACATTATTCATTAATTCAACAGGCGAAATTGCTGGTTATACGATTGGAAATGATATGAGCTCACGCGATATTGAAGGCGAAAATCCTTTGTATTTGCCACAGGCAAAAGTGTATGAGCGCAGTGCCGCACTTGGTCCGTGTTTATATATTCCTGAAAAAGAGATTTCCTTAGATACAACCATCAGTATAAACATTAAACGTAACACACTTGAGGTTTTTAATGGTTCAATCCAGTTGAACAGGATGAAAAGAAAATTCACAGAGCTTGCAGAATATTTGTACCGTGAAAATGAATTTGAGTATGGATGTTTTTTAATGACGGGAACAGGCGTTGTGCCGCCAAACGATTTTACGTTAGCTAAAGGTGACGAAGTGGAAATAAGTATTGAAAATATTGGAACGCTGAAAAATGTTGTTGCTTATAGAAAGTAAAAAGTCAAAATTTAAAAGTCAAAATTGCACACAACTGTTTTTGACTTTTGACTTTTAAATTTTGAATTAATAAACTGATTGAATGACTACTCAAACAAAATCAAAAACAACTGCAGCACTTATACTTGTTATTACATTATTTTTCTTGTGGGCGCTTACTTCAAACCTGTTGCCCACCTTAATTCCGCATTTAAAAAAAGCCTGCCAGTTAGATGATCTGCAGTCTGCGTTTATTGACTCTGCTTATTGGGTTGCATATTTTGTAATGGCAATTCCTGCTGCGCTTGTTATGCGCAAATACAGTTATAAAACCGGCATTATTTGCGGACTTATAATAGCCGCCGTTGGTGCTGCGTGTTTTTATCCTGCCGCAGAAATAAGGCAATTTGGTGTGTTTCTGGGTGCATTGTTTTTAATGGCAAGCGGCATGACTTTTTTAGAAACTGCCGCCAATCCATACATGACTATTTTAGGCGATCCTGAAAAATCGTCTCAGCGTTTAAACTTTGCGCAGGCATTTAACGGGCTTGGTGCTTTTGTTTCAGCATTCTTTCTTAATAAAATTATTTTATCAGGAATTGATTACACACCTGAGCAATTACATGCAATGTCGCCAACTGCACTCAATAATTATTTATCTTCTGAAGCACACCGTGTACAAATGCCTTATCTCACTATTGCTGCTGTGTTGTTGTTTGTTGCGCTGCTTTTTTATCTCACTAAACTTCCGCCTGTGCCGGAAGAAAAATCAGAGTCATTTAATATTGATGTTACTGTTTTTAAACATCGGCATTTTACAACCGGTGTACTGGCGCAGTTTTTTTATGTAGGCGCACAGGTTTGTATTTCCAGTTTTTTTATCCGCTACACAAAATATACTTCAGGCATGAGTGAAGCAGCTATAACTGATGCGCATTATCTTGGATACATGTTGTTGTGCTTTATGATCGGGAGGTATGTTGGCGCGTTTTTAATGACGAAAATCAAAGCGCAATATTTACTTTCCATTTATAGTGCTGCTAATATTTTATTGCTTACATATTGTGTTTTTGTTGGCGGAAAATTTGGTTTGTACGCAATGATGGGCGTTGAATTTTTTATGTCAATTATGTTTCCAACCATTTTTGCATTGGGCATAAAAGATTT
>JAFBAF010000198.1 GCA_019247895.1 Parafilimonas sp.
ATGCGTTGTTTTATTTGTTCTTGTTGTTGTGGTAATGTTGTTTGTTGCAGTTGTTGATTAAGTTGAAGCATTGTTTCAACGAGGTTTATCATTGTCTTAGTTTTGGCTGCATCAAATAATTTAATTGGTAATTTTTCGACTTCAAAAACTCTGAGTTCAATATAACCTCCACGCATGCCGGTTGTTAAATATTTTTTTCTTGCATAAAAAGTTAATAGCGTGGAATTGAAAATCCCTAACAAATACTTGATTGAGATTTTTTCAATCGGTTGAATAACATAAACAGTATTAATTGGATTGATATCTCCGTTTAAATCAATGTTACATTCAAGATTAAAACAGATCTTCTTCATTAAAATCTTCGGTAAAAAATCGTTTTCATACGCATTTATTTTCTTAAAGTAAAAATGATTTAAAGGTTCATATCTTAATACCTCTTTATTAGTCACAGATTTAATACCGCTTTTGTTATCTTGTAAATCCTTTGTTGTTCCTCTTCCTCTGTATACAGTATGAGTATTTAAAGATTTTTGCTTTTCAATTTTTTCCACAATCTCTTGCGCGAAGTCAAATAAATCAAATGAAAATATCTCTTCACTGCCTTTTAAAAGTTTTGATTGTGATACGGTTTGTTGTTCTAAAAATTTGTCTTTTTCGTTTTTCATCAACAGTACATTATTATCCGGTGCATAATTTTTTCCTAAGAAAAAGATGAAAGGGTAAGTTGACACTTTACCAAAAACGTTTGCCGTAGAACAATCAACAATATTAATAATAGTGGTTTCTTTGAAAATTATATCACGTAAGGCTTTTCCATAGTTAGTTATGCAAAATTTATTCGATGTTATAAAACTTAAAATTCCTTTTTCATTTAAAAGCTTAATTCCCTTTTCATAAAAAAGTTGATAAAGATCAAATTGATTTGAAGCAGAGCGATAAAATTCCTTGTAATAATTTTTCAAACTATCATCAAACTCATGTATTCTTACATACGGCGGGTTTCCAATCACCACATCAAAACCACCTTGCTTAAACACTGCTGCAAAATTCTCCTTCCAGTTAAAAGGCTTTACAGCATGTGTATCTGCATCAGGAAACTGCTCATAAAAATCAACATCAATTAAACTGTTGCCGCACTTAATATTATTTTCAAGAGAAGGCAATACAGTTTCGCCAAAACGCAGTTCTGCATTTATGCTGCTCTGCGTTTCATCTTCCAAACATTTTAATAATAAACTCAACTTGGTTACTTCAACAGCATTGGTATCTATATCAACACCGTAAATATTATCTGTAAGAATTTTCTTTTTTATCTTGGTGGTTAATCTTCCATCCGGTGTAAACGGCAGTTTATTACGGTCTCTTATAGCTTTGTTACGGTCATTACTGTTATAATTTTTGCTGCCGGCAATGGCAGTTAACCTTTCAAACTCCGGCTGGTGATATGCATGATACCATTTTAATAACTTATCATAAGCTCCTAATAAAAAACTTCCGCTGCCGCAAGCAGGGTCAACTATCTTAAGCTTTTCAACTTGTTCAGGTGTTTTGTTTTCTATTAGTTTACCAACCGTGTTGTCAACAATATAATCAACTATGTATTGTGGCGTATAGTAAACACCGCCTGCTTTGCGTACTTCAGGCTTTTCTTCGATAGTTGCTTTATGCGTTCCTTTTAAAATTATCTGTTTGCCTAAGAACTGCTCATAAGCGCTGCCTAATATTTCAACATTAATTACACTAAACTCATAAGGGCTTTCAGGATAGTATAATTGTTTTATTATGCCGCTTAGTGTTTTGTTATTTATTTCAAGCAGCTTGCTTATCCTGTCTTGCTTAAAATTGAAAATGCCGCTGTTGTATTTACTGTCCGCTTCTGTAAAAAGCTTCATCAATCTTGTATAAACACCGTTCTTTTCTCCGCCAATGGCAATGGTGCAATCTTTTAAACTGCCATAAGCTTCAATGTTCCGGTCTTCTGCAATACGAAAAAATATCAGCCTGTCAAGTAAAGCCTGTACAACAAAGTTCAGTTCATCATTATTAACCTCATTGCGCAAAGCAATATTTAATGCAAGTTCTTTTCTCCACTCATCAAGACTATTCAAAAATTCTTTATCAACCGTTGCGGTGCCTTTTTTTATTTTATCAGTTGCAATAAACTTATCAAGCCCGCCGCGTAGTACTTTCTCTTTACTGAAGGTGTCCCACAAAAAATCGAACTGGTTGGTGTAGTCTTTATAAGTAAAATATTTTATGCGGGCTGTGCTGGCTTTGTCGGTTTGTACAGGTTTTTTAATACAATCGTATAAAGCAAATTCTTCAAAATCTGTAACAATGCTTACAGGCAGTTTTGCACTCCACCCATAACGACGAACCTGGTAAGCAGGTGATACTTCTTCTTTAATATTTACACTTGGCTTTTTCGCTTCAACAAAAAATAATCGTTTCCCACCCGGCAAACGAAAGCTATAATCAGGCGCTTTATTTGCACCACTTACTTTTAAGCGGTCTTCATGTATAACTTCGCGATACGCTTCTGCATAACCTTGTGTGTTATTAATGTCCCATCCCAACGCTTTAAAGAATGGATCAATAAAATCTCTTCTTACAAGCGCTTCGTTGTAATCTGATTTTTTATAAGAGGGCAGCTGTTCTTCAAATCTTGATACTAAGTTTTCAATTTCCTTGTACGCTTCTTCCTTTAGGGCCATGCAATCAATGACAGTTTAATGTAAGCAAAACAGTTATTTCAATGTGGTATAGAAGGCTAATTTAATGCATTTGGCTGTATTTAATAGAATATTACAGCATTTCACTGCATCACAAAGCATCTTAACGCAAAACACCGCAACGCATACGGCAGTGGCATTTTGTATAAAAAGCTGTTTTAATTTCGGTATCAGTTGCTTTAAAGCATACTAGTTAAAACCCTTAAAGCAACCGGGACTAATTATTTTTCACAATTAAAATCCATTATCAATTATGGGTACTTATCAAAAAGGTGTTATGGGTGCTTTTTCCGGCACTATCGGCACCGTTATCGGCGGCTCATGGCGCGATATAGATTATATGCGCAGCTTGCCTACAAAGAGAAAACGCACACCGACTGACAAGCAGCTTGACCAGCAGGCACGCTTTGCAGCAGTGGTTAAATTTCTTTCCGGCATGGCAACTTTGCTGGAAACAGGCTTTAAACAATACGCTGTACGCATGAGCGGCTACAACAGCGCTTTAAGCTACAACATTCAAAACGCTGTTACAGGCAGGTATCCTGATTACAGTATTGATTACAGCAACGCACTGGTTAGTCGTGGTAAACTGCTGAATGCAGCAGACCCAAAGGCTACGGCAACAGGTGATACAGTATTTTTTACCTGGACGGATAACAGTGATGGTGAAAACACCAAACCTGACGATGCTGCTATACTTGTAGTGTATTGTGAAGCGCTTGAAAACACCATTTACACGCTTAACGGCGGTACACGCAGTGCAGGTGCAGGCAATATTAAGGTTGCTGTATTTAAGGGCAACAGGGTGCAAACATGGCTGGCCTTTATAAGTGCAGATGGCTTGCTTACCAGCAACAGTGTTTATACAGGTGAACTGAGCGTAGGCTAACCAATACATGAATGTGCATGTTTTTAAGGCTGCCTGCGGCAGCCTTTTATATTTTGTGTTACACCCGCACCCATAATAATTAATATAAGATTGCATTTAATGGTTAAGTAAGCACTTAAATATTACTCAATGACGGATGGCTTTTTGGATGAAATTGTAAATAAATAAGAACATTAAAGCATCAGTTGTTATTTGTAAATAATGCTTCAATACATAACTTCACATACTCACTTCAAATTAATAACAATATGAAAAAAATCTACTTTTTAATTCTGCTTTGTGCAACAACATCTCTATTAAGGGCACAATGGAATTCCAATACGAATAAGAACACAGTTGTAGCAAACCTTGATGCAAGTGATATTCAAACTGCAAGCGCAGGTAATGGTAAAACATGGATCGCTTTTTACAGCCAGAATGGAAGCAACTACGATATGCGCGCCCAACTGATTGATGCAGCAGGCCGGCGTATGTTTGGCGATACAGGTATATTGGTAAGTAACAAAAAGTCAGGCTCGGCAACATTTGTTTTTAATGTTTGTGTTGATCATGATGACAATTTTGTAATTGCTTATCAAATTGCAAAAGGTTCAGCTTATGAATGCGTGATACAAAAAGTAAGTGCTTCTGGTCAACTGCTGTGGGGTAAAAATGGTGTTGATCTTGGCAGCGGTTTGTCGCCGTATCCTGTTACTTTAAGTACAAATGAAA
>JAFBAF010000254.1 GCA_019247895.1 Parafilimonas sp.
GCATAATTTTTGACAACGTAAAATTCTTTATATAAAAAATATCAGACAATACCCAACAATACGGATATGCTCAACATTTTAAGTAAAATTTTAGGCGGCAATAAAAGTGAGAAGGATGTAAAGAAAATTGAACCCCAGGTTGGAAAGATCAACAATTTTTTCAATGAATACCAGTCACTTTCCAATGATCAGCTGCGCAATAAAACACAGGAATTTAAGCAGCGCATACAAGATCATTTAAAAGATATTGATGCAGAAATTGCCGCAAAAAAAGAACAGGCAGATGCGTTGCCTGAAAGCGATATGCAAGGAAAAGATGCGTTGTACAAAGAAGCGGATGAATTAAAAAAAGACCGTGATAAAAAAATTGAAGAAGCTTTAAACAATATTTTACCCGAAGCTTTTGCAGTGGTAAAAGAAACAGCCAGGCGTTTTAAAGAGAATACAGAGCTTGTTTCAACCGCTACACAACTTGATCGCGATTTAAGTGTAAAGAAAGATTATGTAAAGATTAATGGTGAGAAATCGATCTTTAAAAATAGCTGGACCGCAGCTGGTGGTCTTATAACCTGGAATATGGTGCATTATGATGTGCAGTTAATTGGTGGTATTGTTTTGCACCAGGGCAAGATTGCAGAAATGGCAACCGGTGAAGGTAAAACCCTGGTATCAACACTTCCTGCTTACTTAAATGCATTAGCTGGTGAAGGCTTACACATAGTTACCGTAAATGATTACCTCGCCAAACGAGACAGCGAATGGAACGGAACTTTATTCGAATGGCTTGGATTGACTGTTGATTGCATTGACAAACATCAGCCAAATTCTGAAGAGCGGCGTAAAGCATATTTCGCCGACATAACTTATGGAACAAACAACGAATTTGGTTTTGACTACCTGCGTGATAACATGGTGCACACCCCCGAAGAAATGGTGCAGCGCAAACATCATTATGCAATGGTGGATGAAGTAGACAGCGTATTGATTGATGATGCAAGAACGCCATTAATTATTTCCGGGCCGGTAGGAAAAGACGATACAACACAACAATTCTTCGAATTAAAACCACGCATTGAAAAATTGGTTGAAGCGCAAAAACGCAATGTGAACCAGTTTTTAAATGAAGCAAAGAAAAAATTTGCTGAAGGCAATGATGACCCTAAGGATGGCGGGTTGGCTTTATATCGAGCATTTAGAGGATTACCAAAAAATACTGCGCTTATAAAATTTTTAAGTGAGCCGGGCATTCGTGTAAAAATGCAGAAGGCTGAAAACTATTATCTCGCCGATCAGCAGAAAGAAATGCGTGTGGTTGATGAAGAACTGTATTTCTACATTGATGAAAAAAATAATTCTGTAGAGCTTACTGATAAAGGCATTCAATTAATAACAAAATCTGGTGAAGATCAAAACTTTTTTATACTACCCGATATTGGTGTTGACCTTGCAACCATTGACAGCGATGCAACTTTAGATGCAGACAAAAAACTGCACAAGAAGGAATCTATACTCAATGATTATGCAACAAAAGCAGATCGCATTCACACCGTTCAGCAGCTGTTGAAAGCATATACATTATTTGAAAAAGATGATGAATATGTTGTGCTGGATGGCGCTGTAAAAATTGTGGATGAGCAAACCGGCCGTATCATGGAAGGCCGCCGTTATTCTGATGGTTTGCACCAGGCAATTGAAGCAAAAGAAAATGTAAAGATTGAAGCCGCTTCGCAAACCTATGCAACTGTTACGCTGCAGAATTATTTCAGAATGTATCATAAGCTTGCTGGTATGACCGGTACTGCAGAAACAGAAGCTGCGGAGTTATGGGACATTTATAAATTGGATGTAGTAACGATTCCAACCAATGTTACCTGTGTTAGAAAAGACGAAGAAGATTTGGTGTATAAAACCAAGCGTGAAAAATACCGTGCAATAATTGAAGCCATTGAAGAAATGCGCAACAACGGAAGACCTGTGCTTGTAGGTACAACTTCAGTGGAAGTAAGTGAATTGTTGAGCCGCATGTTACAGCAGAAGAAAATTCCGCATAATGTATTAAACGCAAAACAGCACCAGCGTGAAGCGCAGGTAGTTGCCGAAGCAGGATTGGCGGGTAACATCACTATTGCAACAAACATGGCTGGCCGTGGTACGGATATTAAACTCGGCCCCGGTGTTAAAGAAGCGGGTGGTTTAGCAATTCTTGGTACTGAACGTCATGAAAGCCGCCGTGTTGATAGACAGTTGCGTGGTCGCGCAGGAAGACAAGGTGATCCGGGTTCTTCACAATTCTTTGTTTCACTTGAAGATGATTTGATGCGCATGTTTGGCAGCGAACGCATTGCTAAAGTGATGGACTTTGCAGGTTATAAAGAAGGCGAAGTTATTCAGCATAGCATGGTTACAAAAAGCATTGAACGTGCGCAACGTAAAGTGGAAGAAAACAACTTCGGCATTCGTAAGCGTCTGTTGGAATACGATGATGTGATGAACAAACAGCGTACGGTTATTTATGCAAAACGAAATCACGCTTTATTTGGTGAACGGCTTGCGCTTGATTTGGATAATGCATTTTATGATGTTGCAGAAGGATTGGTTGTTACGTTTAAAAACCGCAACGATTACGAAGGTTTCAAACTGGAATCGATCGTTAATCTTGGTTTGGACACACAAATAACCAAAGAAGAATTTGAGAAAACGGATGAACAACATCTTGCTCCTAAATTATATGAAGAAGCAATAGCAAATTATCAGCGTAAGCGCAAAGATTTATCTCAAACCGCTTTGCCTGTTTTCAAAAATATTCGTGAAACGCAGGGTGCACAAATACAAAATGTAGCCGTTCCGTTTAGTGATGGAAGGAGAGGTATACAGGTTTTGGCAAATTTGGATAAAGTTGTGCAAAGCTCCGGTGCAGAATTGGTAAATGTGCTTGAACGCAGCGTTACGCTGTTTTTAATTGATGATGCATGGAAAGAGCATTTGCGTGCGATGGATGATTTGAAGCAAAGTGTGCAAACTGCGCACTACGAACAAAAAGATCCGCTGGTAATTTATAAAGGAGAAGCATTTAATTTATTCAGCCAGATGAATGGGCAGGTTAGCAGCAGCATTGTAAGTTTCTTAAATCATGCGGAATTACCTGTTCAGCAAAATGCGCCGGTGCGTGAAGCCAAGCAGGAAAAAACCGACATGAGTAAAATGCGCTCAAACAAACGCGAAGTTGAAAATGCAGGACAGGAATATGGTGCGAATGAAAACGATTATTATGATCCGACACCTGTAAAACAAGAGCCTGTAAGAGTTGGGCCTAAAGTTGGCCGCAACGATCCATGCCCTTGCGGTAGCGGCAAGAAATATAAGAACTGCCATGGAAGAGAAGAGTAACAATACCAGCCTACTTCCGTAGAATAAATACACTAAAAGAAAGTATATTATTAGAAAATTGGTAATGACTAATTCCAAAGTATAATTTGTAAGATATTTTAGATAATTCAGTTTTGAATGGATTTGCCTTCCATAATACATTAATAAAGTCATCATCATTTGACGGATGGGGGGAAAGCTCAACGAAAAGCACATGCGTAAAGAAAATTAAAAGGATAAAATTTCACTTGCAACTTAATGAGCTTTCGTTGTGAGAGTTGCTTTTACATGAAGCTCTGAAGTGGTTGTATTCCTTATTAATATTATCACTTTGAAATTACATTAAAAGCTACAATATCATTTTTTTAAAAAGCTATCTTCATCCACTTCTGCATGGTTACGCCATTCCATGTGCCGGGCACTATTATTCTCCTTAAAGTATATAAAGGATATGTGGTATCGCGTTTAAATTGAACCAACTGGTAAGCAGATTTATAACCATCTCTCTCTAATAAAGGATAAACTTTAGGATCAATTATACCATAAGGATAAGCGAAACAATCAACCGGCTTACCTGTAATTGCTTCAAGTTGCTGCTTTGGTTTCAGCAATTCATTTTCATAATCCTGCGCTGTTTTTAATCTCGCAATATCCGGGTGGTCAAAAGTGTGTGCAGCAATTACATGCCCTTCATCAGCTATTTCCTTCAATTGCTCAGCGCTCATGTATTTTCTCTTGTCAATTGGAACCGTTGTTATAAAAAACACAGCTTTAAAATGATACTTATTTAATTCAGGCAAACCATAGGTGTATTGATCTTTATTAGTATCATCAAAAGTTATCATCACCGGTTTAGGCGGCAAAGGCGCACCGGTAGTTAAATACGCATAATATTCATCAGGCGTTATGGTTTGGTAACCGCTATCAGCAAGCGACTTTATCTGGTCGTCGAAATTTTTTATGGGAGACAGCAATAACTTAAGACTTGCTTTTTCTTTTGGCTTCCAGTTTTCTATATGATGATAGCATAAAACAGGAACCTGTTTTTTTTGCAATATTGCCAAACCGTTAACTGTTGCTTTAGCAATAATTGCGGCAGTATTTTTATTTCCCTTATTAAGGTTTGATACGTTTTGGTGAGATTGGGTACACTGAGAAAATACCACTGCGATCATACAAATCGCAAAAACCCGCTTCATATGTATTTTTATTATAAGACTTAAAACGCAAAGAATAGTAAAAAATCAATTTAAAAAAATAAAACTGTTGTGTTTTTTCCGCCGTCGTTGGTGTTCTTCACCAACGACAGAATTATAAGAAAACATTGTTGGTAAAGAATACCAACAATGGCGGTAGCCAATCCTCCCTCTTACTTCTTATCTCCTACCTCCCCACCTCACCCAAATACCTTTCTGCATCTAATGCAGCCATACAACCACTGCCTGCCGCAGTTACAGCCTGGCGGTAAATTTTATCCTGCACATCACCGGCCGCAAATACGCCTTTAATGTTAGTTTTACTTGTACCAGGAATTGTTTTGATATAACCCGCTTCATCCATGTCCAACCAGTCTTTAAAAATAGCGCTGTTAGGTTCGTGACCGATAGCAACAAAAAACGCATTTACAGCAATCGTTTGCTCTTCGCCTGTTTTTATATTTCTTATTTTAACGCCTTCTACCCTATGCTCGCCCAATACTTCAAGCGTTTCTGAATTGAAATAAACTTTTATGTTCGGCGTGTTCTTTACACGATCCTGCATCACCTTGCTTGCACGCATTCCGTTCTCATCTTTGCGTACCAGCATGTGTACTGTTGAACAAAGTTTGGAAAGATATAAAGCTTCTTCGCAGGCAGTATCTCCGGCACCAACAATTGCTACTTCCTTATTGCGAAAGAAAAAGCCATCGCATACTGCGCAGGCGCTAACACCGTAACCATTTAAACGCTGTTCGCTTTCAAGATTTAACCATTTTGCAGATGCGCCCGTTGCAATAATTACTGCATCAGCTTCGATCAGTTTTTCATCATCTATCCAAACTTTATGTACATCGCCGGAGAAATTAACTTTTGTTGCTAACCCATAACGAATATCCGTTCCCATGCGTTTTGCCTGTTTCTCAAAATCAATCATCATTTCGGGTCCCTGAACACCATCTGCATACCCGGGGTAATTTTCAACTTCGGTGGTAATGGTCAATTGTCCGCCGGGTTGTATGCCCTGGTATAAAACAGGTTTTATATTAGCACGTGATGCGTAAATAGCGGCGGTATATCCTGCAGGTCCTGAGCCTATGATTAAGCAGTGAACTTTCTCTGTATCTGTATTATGCATATTGCATTTATTGAGTTGTATAAACCTTTAAGGTTTGCAAAACCTTCTGGGGCTTTTGTGTTGCCATGAAATATTTAAGTACAAGTGCTGCGACGCAAAGGACGTTGCCACGAAGTACCGAAGCCTATAACACATTTCTTATTCAAAATTATTTGTACAAATAATTCTAAGCCTGCAAATTTATGCACGACTGATGTAAAAATTATTTTGGAATAATAATGCTTTGGTATTGCGCCGCGTAACCGCAAAAAGCGCCAAGCGCATTGTTACTTATATTGCCAATAACTTTTACAGGCGACGAAAAGGGATTGCCGTTTGATTGAAACGAATATTCCCAGGTGCGCCAAAAATCGAAAGTGGCTTTATCAATATCACAGAATTTAAAAATGATACTATCGCCGCGATGAAAGAAGCCGAAATCTTCATTATTGATTTTGGCAGTGTCATTTTTATTATAACCCTGCGGAATTTGAAAAGTATAATCTGTTCCATCGGTAACCTGGTCGTCGAATGCTGAAGTATAACCCGGATAAAAAGGCTGGCTATTTACGCTGGTAAAATATCTTACATAATCGCCAAGACCAGGCGGATCGTGAAAGAAACCATACAACACGCAGCGTGATGTATCGGGATTGTTTGGTGCAGGAATCCACCATAACGAATCGCAGGTTTTGCGCAATAAAGGAATTGTTGTTGTTGAAGTGTAAATTGAGCTATCGGGCAATTGAATTTTTAAATTATATGTTGTATTAAACTTGCCTGTTAATATTTGGGAAGGATTAGTAAAGTCAACAGTATAAAAATACAATGTATAACCGCTGGAATCTTTATAACTGCTTTCAATTAGCTGAACGGCTTTATTGCTGTCGCTAATAGTAATAATTGCATTGTGTATAAACGAGGACTGGAGTTCTTCCGGTGATATAGTACTGAAATAATTTAAAGATGAAGAAAGCACAACCAATGGCGGCTGATTATTTTCGATGCTTGCATCAACTACCAATTTTGCCGGCTGATTATTTACTTTAAGATCAATAGTACGTTCACAGGAAAAAAAGAATGAAAGAATGAAGCAATAATATATATGATTACGACGCATGTATTTAACAAAGTTATTTGTCAATAATAATGGGGCTTGCGAAAAGATTGATAAAATTGTGTTGTAAAAAATGAAACTTCAGTTCATAAATATTGGCAAGCCGCATGATGAAAATCTGAAAACTGCTATTGAAGATTTTACCAAACGCATCAATAACTATTATAAAACTGAATGGTTGATTATTCCGCCTGTAAAAAATGCAACCGCATTATCAACAGAAGAATTAAAAAAACAAGAAGGAAAAATTATTATAAGCAAGATAACTGAAGCAGATTTTTTAGTGTTGCTGGATGAAACAGGCAAAGAATTTAATTCTGTTGAACTGGCTAGCTTTATCTCGCAAAGAACTGCTGCAACAAAGCAAATTATTTTTTTAATTGGCGGCGCTTTTGGTGTAAGCAATGAAATAAAACAACGGGCAAACTTCATGTGGAGTTTATCCAAGCTTGTTTTCCCACACATGATCGTTCGTTTAATTCTTGCAGAACAGGTTTACCGTGCATGCACTATTTTGCGCAACGAAAAATATCATCATAGCTAATTCAAAATTTAAAAATCAAAGGCTGAAAGCTCAATGCTTAAAGCTGAAGGCAAAAAGAAAATATGGATTCATTTACGTTTAGTGTTACGATTATCATCATCATCATAACTGCTGTTACTTCGTTTATGGCGTTCAGCAATCATCAGCTAATGGATAAACTTATTTTTTACCCGCCTGATATTGCGCAGCGCAAACAATGGTATCGTTTTTTTACCAATGGTTTAATTCATGCAGATTTTGGTCATCTCGCTTTTAATATGTTGTCGCTGTATTTTTTTGGTGATTTAGTCAACGATGCCTTCACGCAAATTTTTGGTGATTCAGGAACGACCTTGTATTTAATCATGTATATAACAGCGCTTGCCATTTGCCTTATTCCAACATACATCGGCAATAAAGAAAATTATTATTACCGCAGTCTCGGCGCTTCCGGCGCTGTGTCTGCTGTAATTTTTGCCGGTATATTGTTGTATCCTGCAGCACCTTTAAGTTTCTTTTTTATACCTATACAAATTCCGGGTTTTATTTTTGGTCCGTTGTATCTTATTATAACAGCATATTTGGCAAAACGCGGCGGCACGCACATTAATCATTCGGCGCATTTATGGGGCGCATTGTATGGAATTGCTTTTGTAATAGTGCTAAGTTTTGCTTTACAAACAGGTTTCAATCCGATCACGCATTTTATTGATGCAGTGCGGGGATATTTTATAAATTAATTTTTGGTGACGGGCTTTGGTTCTTCGTGCATCTTCCTTGCGTCGCACACTGCAACTGTTGAGTCATTATTCAGCTTCAATGTTTCTGTGCCGCATCAAAATTTATTTTTAAAATCTCTTTTGTTGAAGAAGTGATCTTAAAACGTTCATCAATTCTGTACCCGATTATCCAAATGATTTTTTTGTTCATTTCCAAAATCCAAACAGCTTCTTTTTCAGTGGCAGATAATTTTTCATCAATAAAAAAACGGCTCAATTTTTTCTTTTTCTTCATTCCTAAAGGATAGAAATAATCTCCTTGTTTCCATTTGCGCAACAATAGCGGAAATTCAATTTGTTTTGCATCAAGTTGAGCGATAGAGTTGACAGTTGATAGTTGATAATTGACAGTTGAAATGTTTTCAAAACTTAAACAGCCATTTGAAAAACAAACCTGCTTATTATTTTTTTCAATTAAAATAATATTTGCTTCTTCATTTTTAACCGGCGCAATTACAAGCCAGTTGCGGTTTTTAATTATTCTGTGCGATGAAGATTGTATATAACTGCTGTTCTCCGCATTCAATAATTTTTTCACTTCATTAATCTGATGCGCAGAAAAATTATACTCTTTGATTATTTCCCAAACAATTGTATCAAGTGGTTTTGCTTTTTGTAGTTTTAAAACAGGAATATGAATTTCATTTCCTTTCGGCTCAAGCAATTTCTTTTTATGCAATTCAATTGCCTGATTATATAACTCTTCTGTTTCGCTGAAGCGTTTTATATTATCGGATAAGTTTTGTTTTGCATTTTCAAACTGCATTTCAATTTCAGGAAGTATTTTATGCCTGAAAAAGTTGCGTGTGTATTTATCAGATGAATTGGAAGAATCTTCAACCCAGCTTAAATTATTCTCTTGTGCATACTGTTTAATTTCTTCTCTTGTTGCAAATAATATCGGGCGAATAATTTTTCGCTCCTTATCAAAATTTGACATGCCGGCTAATCCATGAATTCCTGTACCACGAAACAAAAACATTAACATTGTTTCAATATTATCAAGAGCATTGTGCGCAACAGCTAAAAAAGATTGATTGTTGATAACTAATAATTCATCAAACCAATCATAACGCAGTTTTCGTGCAGCTTCCTGGATGGATATTTTATTTTCTGCCGCGAATTGTTTAGTTTGAAATCTTTTTACAAAAACAAGTTTGTCATACTTTGTTTCAAGCGAACGCACAAATAGTTCATCTCTTATACTTTCTTCATCTCTTAACTGAAAATTGCAATGAGCAATTGCAAAATCAAACCCTGATCGATAAAAAAGATCGGTCATTACAATACTGTCAATACCCCCGCTAACGGCCAAAAGCAGTTGACAGTTGACAGTTGACAGTTGATTGAAATTCCTTTTTAAATGTTCCTGAAATTGCTGAAGCAACATGCGGCAAATGTAGGCTAAGGAAAAGGAGAAATCTATTCTAACAAACCATTTAGTTGAATGATGCTACATTTGCGCCCCGATAACAAAGAATTGAGCATCTAACTGGTTTTAATTTCACGATGAGTAACACAAAAGAAATAAGCAGGAGAAGAACATTTGCCATTATCTCGCATCCCGATGCCGGTAAAACAACATTAACTGAAAAATTTTTATTGTTTGGCGGCGCCATTCAAACTGCCGGTGCGGTTAAAAGCAACAAGATAAAAAAACATGCCACCAGCGATTTTATGGAAATTGAAAGGCAACGTGGTATTTCTGTTGCAACCAGCGTTATGACTTTTGAATACCAGGATTATCTCATCAATTTATTAGACACACCCGGGCATAAAGATTTTGCTGAAGATACTTACCGCACATTAACCGCGGTGGATAGCGTTGTACTTGTTATTGACAGTGTGAATGGTGTGGAAGAACAAACACGCCGTTTAATGGAAGTTTGCCGAATGCGCAATACGCCGGTAATAGTTTTTATAAATAAAATGGATCGTGATGGAAAGAACAGGTTTGATTTGCTGGAAGAAATTGAAAAGGAATTAAAGATTCAATTGCACCCGATGACATGGCCGATAAACAGTGGTAAAGACTTTAAGGGTGTTTATAATCTGGATGCAAAAAGTTTATTGTTATTTACTGCAAATACCAAAGCAAACGAGGAAGATAGTATGTTTATTGAAAACCTGAATGATTCTGTCTTAAATGATAAAATAGGCGAAAAGGATGCAAATACTTTGCGTGAAGATGTTGAGCTGATCGATGGTGTTTATGGTAAATTAAATTCAGAAGATTATTTATCAGGAAATGTTGCACCGGTATTTTTTGGAAGTGCGATCAACAATTTTGGTGTAAAAGAATTGCTCGATACATTTATCAAGGTTGCGCCTAAACCTTTAGATCGCGAAACAAGTAAACGTGTTGTGCATGTTGATGAAAATAAATTGAGTGGCTTTGTTTTTAAAATTCATGCAAATCTTGATCCCCGTCACCGCGACAGAATTGCGTTCATACGTGTATGCAGCGGCAAATTTGAGCGCAATAAATATTATCATCATGTAAGATTAGATAAAGATTTCCGCTTCAGCAATCCCTATTCTTTTATGGCAAGAAGTAAAGACATAATTGAAGACGCTTATCCCGGCGATGTGATCGGGTTGTTTGATACAGGTAATTTTAAAATTGGTGATACATTAACTGAAGGTGAAAATTTTTATTTTACAGGCATTCCATCTTTCTCGCCGGAAATTTTTAAGGAGCTGGTAAATAAAGATCCGATGAAAACAAAGCAGCTTGAAAAAGGAATTACACAATTAACTGATGAAGGCGTTGCGCAATTGTTTACACAGTTCGGCGGCAATAAAAAAATTATTGGCTGCGTTGGCGAATTGCAGTTTGAAGTGATTCAATATCGTTTATTACATGAATATGGAGCTGCTGCTGAATTTCGTGTGTTACCTTTTTATAAAGCATGCTGGCTTACAAGCAATGATCAAAAAAAGTTAGAAGAATTTCTGCGTTTTAAGCAACAAAACAGCGCAGAAGATAAGGATGGCAATCCTGTTTACCTGGCGCAAAGCGAATGGTTTCTAAATACTGAAATCACAAACAACCCTGATTTGCAATTCCATTTCACAAGCGAAATTCACAAGTAAATATTCATTTATATTTTTATCCCTTAAAGACTTCCCGGGTTTATCGGCATGATATTTTCAGCTTTGTTATCGCTGCATTAAAATCAACACTTCAATCTCAATCAAAGCTATTATACATGCTAAAAAATCTACTCAGCCTTGCTGGCTTTATTTTTTTTCTAAACACATTATCTGCACAAACACTTAATAGAAGTTTTGTTACAACTAACAACGCTGTTCGTGCTATTGTGCAACAGGGTGACACAGTATTTATAGGTGGAGATTTTACACAAATAGGTTTGCAATCCAGAGGTATTGCCCGGTTTGCGCCCGGTAATACAAAGCCAGATATAAACTTTCCGCAACTTGGTGCAGGCAGCACTGTAAATGCAATTGAAGACGATAGCAACGGTGGTTTTTATCTCGCAGGAAACTTTTCAAATTTCAACGGCACCTTTATCAATCCTGCATCAAAAATTATCCATGTTTTAAATAACGGTTTGCTTGATGGTTCATTCAATACAGTTATTGCAGATAGTGATATTTATTGCATGAAATTTTTTGGAGGGAAATTATATATAGGAGGTGCTTTCTCAAACATACAAAGTATGAACAGGCCTTTTCTTGCAGCATTAAATGCCACAACAGGCGCGTTAGACAGTTGGCTTCCTCCTGCACCTGATAATGCTGTTGAAGATATAGATGCTTCTTCGAACAGGATTTTCATTTTAGGAAAGAATATTACGAGCATCGGAGGTTATCCTGCATTTACACATTTTGGCGTTATAAGAAGTACTGATGGCATATATGTAAATAATTTTCCAATGGTGAATAATGTTATTACTGCATTTGCTGTAAGTAATAACCTGCTTTATCTTGGTGGCAATTTTAACCAGGCCGGTCCAAGTGCAAGAGGCATTGCCAAACTAAGTGCTGCAGATGCCAGTGCGGATCCGAATTTTCCATCAACAAACGGAAGTGTGTTGGCCGTGCTATCTGATGGAAATGGAGGCTATTATATGGGCGGCAGTTTTACAAAAGTTGCAAATAGAAATCATTCAAATATTGCACATGTTTTAAGCGATGGAACTGTTGATGCCAGCTTTACAACAAATGTGAATGACCAGGTTTTATGCATTACAGCTGATAACGACAATATATATTTTGGTGGAAATTTCACTACCGTAAACGGATCAGCAAGAAATTATGCTGCTGCCGTTTCAAAAGCAAGCGGTGTATTAACATCCTGGAACCCGAATCCTGACACTGCTGTTCTTACAATGTTACAATCAAACAATAATATTTATTTAGGCGGATGGTTTACAAATATTGGTGGCGTTGCACGCAATTATGCAGCCGCCATTACAACAAGTGGCAATTTAATTAACTGGGCGCCCGAGCCAAATTATTATGTAAATCAAATCATCACTAATAATAACGGATCTTCTTTTTTTATTTGCGGAGGTTTTACAACAGTAAAAGGAAATGCGCACGAGTTTATAGTACGAACAAATGCAACAAATGGCAACCCGGCAAACTGGCATCCTTTGCCTGATAACGTTGTTAAATCGATTGCCTTATCAGGAAATGCAATTTATCTCGCAGGTTCTTTTAGTTTTATAAATGGTTCCCCACGCCAATTTATTGGCGCCGTTGATACCATTGCAGGAAATCCTACATCATTTACAGCTGATCTTAATAATTTCCCAAACTGTATTACTGCTGCTTCAGGCAAATTATATGTAGCAGGAAATTATAGCCAGGTACAAAATAAAAACATCAGTTATATCAGCAGGGTTGATCTTGCATTTGATACTGTTGATGATTGGCAACCTGTGTCAAATGCTTATACAGCAGTAGTATATAGTAACGGAACTGATGTAATTGCGGGAGGGAATTTTACATTGATGAACGGGCTGGATAAAAATTTTATGGCCGCCGTAAATCTCAATTCAAACAAGTTTACTAAATGGAATCCGGATGGTGTAGCATCTTTCAATGTAAATACCATATCTAAAATTTTACCGGTTGGTTCAAATATTTTTATTGGCGGAAATTTTAGTTATTTCGACGGTTTTCACACCATAAATAATGTATTGGCAATTGATAGTACCAGTGGAAACATCACACATCTTTTTACACAATATCCAACAGGCAGTGTAAGCCAGCTTGCTTTATATGATAACAAACTGTTGATTGGCGGGGGTTTTTCATCTTTTACAGATGTAAACACACATTCAAGTATAACCAGGAATAATATCGGAGCTTATGATCAATCAACCTATACACTTTCATCTTCTGTGTATGATGCAAATAATGCTTTAAATGGAATGTTCACAGATGTTTCAGGCAATTTGATTATAAGCGGAAATTTCTCACTGTTGAATTATGTAAACAGAAATTATCTCGCTGCAATTCGCTTAAGTTCCGGGCAAATATTATCATTGGATCCGTCGCCTGATAATACGGTGAAAGCATTAGCGATAAACGGTACATCATTGTTTGCTGGTGGTTCTTTTCATAAAATAGGCACTCAGGAAAAAGATTTTATTGCTTCAATAAATATTAATACAGGAAAACCTGTTGCATGGTCTGCGGATTGCGACAGTACCGTTAACACCATGACGATAACAAACAACATTTTATACTTCGGCGGTTTGTTTACGCATGTTAAAGGAAGTGCAAGGGCACATGCTGCAGCTGTTACAACGGGTGGTTCGGGTACATTAAAAACTTTTGCACCGAACCCGGATAGTGCTGTAAATACTATTGCTTCAGCAAGCAATATATATATAGGAGGCAATTTTAAAAAAGTAAAAAATACCGATCACAATTATATTGCAAGAGTTAATACTAACGGTAAAGTTGCTGCCTGGTCTCCAAACCCTGATCATTCAGTTTTAAGTTTTGCAGTTAATGATAGTACGATTTTTATTGGAGGAAATATGTTCACTACAATAATGAATAAGCCAAGAAATTCAATAGCTGCTTTTGCTATAAGCAACAATGCAATTTCATCGTTTAATCCAAAACTAAAAGTAAACAATACTGCGCCGGTTGTAAACGCGCTTGCACTTAACGGAAATACTTTATTCATTGGCACGGATGCATTAGATCAATTGAATGGACTTTCAAGAGGAAGATTAGCGGCAGCAGATATAACAACAAGCACTGCAAATAATTTCAATCCAACACCAGATAGTTCGGTGTTGTGTTTAGCTGTTGCAAATAATTATTTATTCGCCGGTGGTTTATGGAACAATCTCGGCACAAATGTTTCTCCTTCTTATTTTGCAGTGTTTAGTTTAGATAATCAGCCAAAACAAGTTTCGCAGCAAATTATCGCCCATGATGAAATTCAAAAAAATATCCAGCTTGAAAATAATATTGCTGCTGTCTATCCAAATCCAGCCATCAATACAGCTACAATAATTTTCAAAAATGAAACTATGGCAAACATTTCGTTGGTGAGCTCTGCCGGTAAAACAATTTGGACTAAAAATGATTTTGTTGGAACGCAATTGCAGTTTGCTGTTACAACATTAATAAGCGGCACTTATTTTATTACAATTGAATCCAACAACGTCATAAAAAAATTAAAACTCCTCAAAGAATAATGCCGCTTATAAATACAGGTAATAATCATTTAAAAGATTTTTGAAATCATCAGTGTATTCATTCTTTTCTTTCAAAATAATTATTTCTGATTGAGATGAAGTTGTTGATTTCTTAGTCAGCATCAGCATGCATCTGAAATAATCATGTTTTGTAGTTTGCTTAACTAACGCTTTTTCTCTAATAAAAAATATTTCATTCATCAATATTTCAAATTCACTCAAACGATGAAAAGGCAGCAACAAAAAAAATAAACCCTCATCATTTAATAACTCATCCGCAACTTGTAATAAAACATCAAGTTTTAATTCTGCGCTGTGTAATGCAATATTCCTTTTCGTATCGTTACTTTTTAAATCATTCTCATAAAAAGGCGGATTGGAAATAATAACATCATATTTAAATTGTCGAATTGCCGAATTGACGAATTGCTGAATTGCCAAATTATAAACATTCAATCTTTCTTTCCAAGCTGATGCTTCAAAATTTTCCTTCGCCTGTTGCGCCGCTGCTTCATCAATTTCAACTGCATCAATTTTTGCATTGTTTAGCTTTTGTGCAAGCATTAAAGAGAGCAAACCTGTTCCTATTCCAATATCTAAACAATTTTTAATTTTTACTTTTGAATTTTGAATTGAATTAGCGGCCCACGCACCAAACAAACAAGCATCAGTACAAACCTTCATGGCACATTTATCCTGCTTTATTACAAATTTTTTAAACTGAAAATAATCGTTCGGCATTATGCATTAAGTTCTGCAAGCAAATCTTCCAAATCCAATTGTTTTGTGTACATATTGATATTACCATCAACATCGACCGGCCATTGATCATGCGGTTTATCCCAATACAATTCAACACCGTTTTCGTCAGGATCATTTAAATATAACGCTTCAGAAACGCCATGATCTGCAAAACCGGTAAAAGGATATTTCGCATCGAGCAATCGCTTAAAAATTATTGCCAGTTCTTTTCTTGTCGGGTAAAGAATAGCAATATGAAATAAACCTGCGCTATGCACAGGTGCCGGCTGCGCATTCTTGCTGTACCATGTATTTAAGCCAATGTGATGATGATAATTATCAGCCGCAATAAAAACAGCTTGGGTACCGTAACGTGCTTTTATCTGAAAGCCAAGCAAATCTTTATAAAAAGATAAAGCTTTATCAATGTCAGCAACTTTTAAATGCACATGACCGATTCTTGTGCCGGCAGGAACAATGTAACTCATTTGCAAAGGTTAATAAAGTTTTCATTTGAATAATATCATTGCTAAAGATCATTAAATCGGTTAGAAATTTGTTCACATACTATTTCTTTAATTAATATTTATCTTGCCACACTTAAAATAAAAAGAATGAATGCCGATTTAAATCAATTATGTATAAACACCGTTCGTGTATTGGCTGCAGATGCTGTTCAAAAGGCAAACTCTGGCCACCCCGGAACACCAATGGGAACAGCGCCAATGGGCCATGTACTTTGGAGCGAAGTGATGAATTATAATCCGCAAAATCCCGAGTGGGCAAACCGCGACAGGTTTATTTTATCTGCGGGCCATGCGTGCATGTTACAATATGCATACTTGTATTTAACCGGCTACGATCTTACGAT
>JAFBAF010000016.1 GCA_019247895.1 Parafilimonas sp.
CCACTCCAGCGCAACGTTTGAAATATATCCGTAACACTTGCTTTTGCTGTTGCTTTTCCTTTAAAAAACGATTGTTGCACGCCGCAATCAACGCTCCATATTGCACCACTTTTAAATGTTCCCTGCCAAATAGACGGAGAAGAATAAAAACCACTTACTTCAATTGTGGTTGCTTTTGCAACTTTAAAGGTTTGCTGTGCATATACATTCACCGCATACACATCTAAATCAATTGTACGGCCAGCACCAAAATCAGCTTTGTAATGTGTGTAATATGAATTCACATTTGCAAAAACACTATACCATTTTTTTTGCCATGGCATGCTTATATTTAATCCAATCATATCCTGTGTTGCCAAATTCTTTTTTGTAATAAAAGTTTTTGATTTATCTGCAGTGTCTATGATCTGGGAAAACACATCATTCACATGGCTGTAAGTTAACTTGGTAGTTAATTTATAACCTAACGTATTGGTTAATGAAATGCTGTTGGTGTATTGCGGTGTTAACTGTGTATTACCTTTTTGATAGGTGTATTCATCCAATTTAAATTCAAACGGATTTAAATCCTGGTAAGCCGGGCGATCAATTCTTCTGCTGTACGCCAAACCCCATTGATTCTTCGGATTTTTATTAAATGTGATTGCAGCGCTTGGAAAGAAATCAGTATAATTTCTTTTGAACGTCGAGTCGTAAGGCACATAACTGTTGCTCCAGTTATAACCATTTGAAATGCCTTCTGAATTTGTATTTTCAACACGCACGCCGGCTTGTATCATAATGCCTTTAAACTGGCGATTGTAATTTACATAAGCTGCATTGATGTTTTCCTTATAATTAAAATCGTTGCTGCGTAAGGTATCCAACAATTTACCATTTGTATAAACATTATAACGATCAAAATTATTGGTAGTTTTTACGTAAGAAACTTTCGCGCCATAACCCAATCTTCCTTTTTTAAAATTTTGTTCATAATCAACCTTTGCAGAATAAATATCAATCTTCGTTGGCGCAATCATATTATATACATATTGATTCTGAAGATCAATTCCTGTTGGATCATAATAAAAATTCGGCTGGTATTGATCGCTCTTGATATTGTAATACCCGTAATCAGCATCAATATTTAATTCATGGCCACTTGTATCAGCAAAATGATAATTCACATTCGCGTTTACATTATCTCTTGTGCTTGCACTTGAATTGTCGGCTTTTAAAATTCTGTTTACAGAATCCGTAGGCTGGTATGTAATTGTTGTGTTGCTTTTATTTGCAAAATGAGGATCAGCAAGATTACCATTTACCATTACACCAACGGTGCTGTATTTGTTGATGAAATAATCTACACCGGCCTTAAAGTTGTGACTTTTATTTTGAAACAACATTTTTGAATGCTGATCAAATATCGTATCCAACTGTATACGATAAATATTCATAAAACCTTCGTTCCTGTTATAATTATAATTGTAACTACCAAAAATGTTCACTTTCTGATCGCGATGATTGAAAGTAAAACCTGCATTGTATTTCGGGTAAATGCCAATATTATAACCGGCATTTACAGAACCGTTTGTTCCAAATGCTTTATTCTTTTTTAAACGAATATTAATGATGCCTGCATTGCCTTCCGCTTCATATTTTGCTGAAGGATTTGTGATGAGTTCTATTGATTCAATTTGCGAAGACTGCAACGATTTTAGATAATAGGAAAGATCGGTTCCTGTTAATGGTGAAGGCTTTCCATCAATATAAATCTGAACACCATTTTTGCCTGCAAGGCTTATGTTATCATCTTTATCTACTAAAACACCCGGTGATTTACGTAATAATTCCAACGCATCGCTGCCAACTGAGTTTATTGTATTTTCAACATTTAAAATTGTTTTGTCTGCCTTAACTTCTACAATTGGTTTTTGTGCAGTAACTGTTACTGCCTTTAAATTGCTGCTGCTTTTAATAAGAGAAATAGCCGCAACATTTACATCGCCGTTGCCTGAAACTTCAAATGCCGGAGAATAAGAAAACATGTAACCA
>JAFBAF010000079.1 GCA_019247895.1 Parafilimonas sp.
TGGAATGGTGATGGCTTGCATGATTTCAGAATCGTTTACAAATTTTAAAGACACGAATCGTGTTGTTGAACTGATAAAAAAATATGGTTTGCCTGTTCATCAATCATACAACGCAAAAAAAGTAATTGATATAATGAAGGCTGATAAGAAGAAAGTGAAAGATGTTATCAATTATGTGTTGTTGCAAAAAATTGGAAAAGCAGTTGTACAACCAATCGCGATTGATGAAATTGAAAATATAATAAAGCAGTTAGAAAGTAAATTTTAATGATTGTAAAAATTCAACCATCAAAAGTTTCAGGAGATGTTCATGCGCCAGCATCAAAAAGTTCGATGCAACGTGCATGTGCAGCGGCTTTGGTTAGAAAAGGTGAAAGTATTATTAGCAATCCCGGCAAAAGCAATGATGATATTGCAGGATTGAATGTTATACAAACTTTAGGTGCAGAAGTAGAAGATATGGAAGATGGAAGTTTGAAAATTATAAGTGATGGAGTTGATCCTGTATCAAGCTCGGTAAATAATGGCGAGGCAGGTTTGGGAATTCGCATGTTTACACCAATTGTTGCTTTGAGTAAAAGAGAAATGCTGATCAATGGTGAAGGCAGTTTACTTACAAGACCAATGGATTTTTTTGATGAAGTGATGCCACAACTTGATGTTAAGATAAAATCAAACAATGGTAAACTACCTATCAAATTAAAAGGACCATTACAGCCAAAAGATATTGAGATTGATGGTTCATTAAGTTCTCAATTCTTAACTGGTTTGTTGTTGGCTTATGCTGCAGTTGATGCAAAAAATGTTACCATCAAAGTAAACAATCTTAAAAGCAAACCTTATGTTGATCTCACGTTGAGTGTGATGGAATCTTTCTTATTAAAGGTTCCCGAAAATAGAAACTATGAAGAATTTTATTTTGATGAAACACCTGTAATGCCAACTGAAGATGTTGTTGATTATACAGTTGAAGGCGATTGGAGCGGCAGCGCATTTTTATTGGTGCTTGGTGCAATTGCAGGCAATGTAAAAGTTGAAGGTTTGGATATTGCATCAACACAGGCAGATAAAAAAATATTAGAAGCATTGGAAAATTGCAATGCTGAAATAACAATTAGAGATAATGAAATTGAAGTTTCAAATTCCCATTCAGAAATCATGGGCTTTGAATTTGATGCGACAGATTGCCCTGATCTATTTCCACCATTAGCGGCTTTAGCTGCAAATTGCAAAGGCACAACAAAAATTACAGGTGTTCATCGTTTAACGCATAAAGAAAGTAATCGTGCATTATCTATACAGGAAGAGTTGGTTAAAATGAATATAAAAGTTGAGTTGGATGATAACTTAATGCTGATTGAAGGAACAAAAAAAATAAAAGCCGCAACAGTACATTCACATCATGATCATCGCATTGCAATGATGTGTGCTTTACTTGCATTAAAAGCAGATAACGAATCAACTATCGATGTTGCAGAAGCCATCAATAAATCATACCCAGATTTTTATAAGCATTTGCAACAATTGGGAGCATCAGTAAATTTTCAGTAATTTTAAGTATGAACAGTGCAGAAACAGATATTATAATTCGAATTCCACAGAATTTGTATGATGAAAACATCCAAGACTTCATCGATTATATAGAATATAAAAAAACCGTAAGCAAATCTGAAGCTACGCAAGAAGATATAGATAAGCTTGTTGACGAAACAAAAAAAGAACGTAAGCCTAAGATTGAAGCTTTGTTAAAAAAAGTGAACATCAATTTATAGATGAACATTTTAGTTGATACAAATATTCTTTTCAGCATAATCATTACGCCAAAAGGAAAGATCGCAACTACCATTGAATCCATTAAGAATAATCATACGGTTTTTATAAGTGACTTTAGTTTCGAAGAACTTTCAAAACATAAAAAGAAGCTTATTCAATTATCAAAATTGTCAGATATTGAAGTAGACAGAACTATTTATTTTTTTGAAAAAGATTTTAAGGTTGTATCTTCTGAATTATTCTTCAAACATTATTATCGAATCTTTTGAACTTGTAAAAGATATTGATATAAACGACTTACCAATTGTTGCCGCAGCATTATTAACAAAAAGTGTTTTATTTACAGGCGATAAAAAATTATATGATTCTTTAAAAATGAAGAACTTTAATTCTGTTATAATACATTTGAACTTCGTGAACTTTTACGATTATGAATTCATTCGGTCGCATATTTCGGGTAAATGTTTTTGGTGAATCGCATGGCGAAAGTGTAGGCGTTTGTATTGATGGAATTCCTGCCGGTTTAGCATTAACAACAGATGATTTTTTAGAGGATATTGAACGCAGAAAAGGCGGTACACAAAAGGGCACAACGCCACGTCAAGAATCTGACCTTCCTATTTTTAAAAGCGGCATCTTCAACAACAAAACAACAGGCGCTCCACTAACCATTTTATTCGAGAACAATAACACACGTTCTACTGATTATGAAAAACAAAGAGCGGTACCAAGGCCCGGTCATGCAGACTTTGTTGCAAGCAAAAAATTTGGCGGCTTTGAAGATTATCGCGGCGGCGGGCATTTCAGTGGAAGATTAACGGTGTGTTTGGTTGCAATTGGTGTTGTTGCAAAAAAATTATTGGCTCACGTTCCCCTCTCCTTTGGAGAGGGGTTAGGGGTGAGGTCTCAGATATTAGAAATCGGTGGTGAAAACGATTTGGAAAAAGGTCTTCAAAAAGCCATTGATGCAAAAGATTCAATTGGTGGCATTATTGAATGTCGGGTAAACAATTTGCCGCTTGGTTTGGGCGAACCATTTTTCGACAGTGCAGAAAGTTTATTAGCTCATGCAGTGTTTGCAATTCCGGCTGTAAAAGGTGTTGAGTTTGGCGCAGGTTTCGCAGCTGCGAAAATGTTTGGCAGTCAGCATAATGATGCTATTGAAGATGCCACCGGTAAAACAAGAACCAATCATGCAGGTGGTATTGTTGGCGGCATTACTAATGGTAATGAACTTGTATTTCGCATCGCTATTAAACCAACATCATCCACACCAAAAGAGCAGCAAACATTGAACTGGGAAACCAATCAAATAGAAAGTTTTTCTGTAAAAGGCAGACATGATTTATGCATTGCATTACGTGTGCCTGTTGTGCTGGAAGCTGTTACAGCAATGGTTTTGGTTGATTTATTAATGCTCGAGCAACGCATTCCCCGCATACTTCCATAGCTTTTACTTAGGTTTGCAGCCATTGTAAAAATGCTTTTTACAATAATGATTATTTTTTGGTGATCAGCAGCAACAACAATGGCATCACGGTTGCGTCGCAACACTTGTACGATTGAATCGTTAATCATCAAATTAAAATTATATAAGCACTTATATAATTTTGAAACCAGAGATCTTTGTAAAGCTTTTTCTTCGTCATTGCGAGGAACGAAGCAATCTAAATTTTTGAATATAATGTTGATTGAACAAATACGCAACATCAACATCAACAAACTTTTGAATTTTGAATTATTATGGAATATAAGTTTCAGGACATAGAAAAAAAATGGCAGAAATGGTGGAATGAAAACGAGATATATAAAGTAAGCAACGAATCAACCAAACCTAAATATTATGTGCTGGATATGTTTCCCTATCCAAGCGGCGCAGGTTTGCATGTCGGTCATCCGTTGGGTTATATTGCCAGCGATATTTATGCACGTTATAAGCGTTTAAAAGGATTTAATGTTTTGCATCCAATGGGTTACGATGCATTTGGTTTACCTGCCGAACAATATGCTATTGAGCATGGTGTTCATCCTGCCGTTTCAACTGCACAAAATATTCAGAACTTTAGAAAGCAGATGGATAAAATTGCTTTCAGTTTTGATTGGAGCAGGGAAGTAAACACAAGCGATCCATCTTATTATAAATGGACACAGTGGATTTTTTTGCAACTCTTTAAATCTTTCTATAATCGTCAAACAAAAAAAGCAGAAAGCATAGATTTTTTAGTTTCTGAATTTGAGAAAGATGGTAATAAATATTATCCGTTTCCAAACCAAAATTTTCAAATTCGGTCAACGGTCAACGGTCAACAGTCAACCGAAAATACATTCACAGCAGATCAATGGAAATCATTCACTGAAAAACAACAGCAGGATATTTTAATGGAATATCGCCTTGCTTATTGCGGTTATGGCGAAGTGAATTGGTGTGAAGCATTGGGTACTGTGCTCGCAAATGATGAAGTGGTGAATGGCGTAAGCGAACGTGGTGGTTATCCTGTTGTAAAAAAGAAATTGCGCCAGTGGTATTTGCGTATTACTGAATATGCAGACCGTTTGCTGGAAGGCTTGGAAACAGTGAATTTCAGCGATGCGATGAAAGAAATGCAAACCAACTGGATTGGTAAAAGCTATGGGGCTGAAATTGATTTTGAGATCGATGATACTGATAAAAAATTACGAGTATTCACAACAAGACCAGACACCATTTTTGGTGTTGATTTTATGGTGATTGCTCCGGAACATGAACTGGTTAAAGAGATAACAACGCATAAACATAAACAGGAAGTTGAAGATTATATAACGTGGGTAAAGAGTCGCAGCGAACGTGAACGCATGGCGGAAAAAACCATCAGTGGTGCATTCACGGGTGCATATGCGATCAACCCTTTTGATAAACGTGAAATTCCGATTTATATCAGTGAATATGTGTTGGCTGGTTATGGGACAGGCGCAATTATGGCGGTGCCTTGCGGCGATGAACGCGACTTCAAATTTGCAAAGCATTTCAACATAGAAATTACAAATATTCTTGGCGATAAGTTTAACGGCGAGGAAGCAAACCCAACAAAAGATGCAGAATTGTTGAATAGTAATTTTCTTACCGGCATGTTGATGAAAGATGCAATGAAAATTGTAATGCAGGATATTGAAGGTTTGGGTTATGGCAAAGCAAAAGTGAATTATAAAATGCGTGATGCTGCGTTTAGTCGCCAGCGTTATTGGGGCGAACCTTTTCCGATTGTTTGGAAAGATGGCGTTGCATATCCGTTAGATGAAAATGAATTGCCATTGGAGTTGCCAAAGGTTGAAAATTATAAACCAGGACCTGAAGGTGAAGGCCCATTAGCGAATGTTCCTGAATGGACTGCAAGAAATTTAGAAACCAATACAATGCCTGGCTATGCAGGTTCATCATGGTATTTTCTGCGTTACATGGACCCGCATAACAATGAAACTTTTTGCGATAAAAAAGCAAGTGATTACTGGAACCAGGTTGATGTATATGTTGGCGGAACGGAACATGCAGTTGGTCATTTATTGTACAGCCGCATGTGGACAAAATTTTTATTTGATTTAGGTTTGATAAGCTTTGATGAA
>JAFBAF010000112.1 GCA_019247895.1 Parafilimonas sp.
ACTATTGTGGTTTTAATATTTATGCTATCATCAAAGATCACAATGTCTGCATCTTTGCCAATTTCAACAGAGCCTTTTTTATTTGATATATTTAAAATTCTTGCAGGCGTATAAGTAATCATTTTTATAGCATCGATTAAAGCAACGTCAGCCATTGTAATCATTGTTTTAACTAACCGGTCTGCTGTAGCAACACTTCCAGCAAATGCAGTTCGGTCGGGCAATTTAGCTACGTCATCTTCAACTATCACCCGCATTCCGTTCTCAATGTCGCCTAAAATGCTTTCCTTAACATCTGTACCTGCTGCGCGCATTGCATCTGTAATGAGAGCAATTCTGTCTGCACCTTTTATTTTACAGGCAAGCTTTAATAAAGGTGGCGGAACATGAATACCATCCGCAATTATTTCCACATCCATTTCATCAATAATATATGCGCTTTCAATAACACCTGCATAACGGTAAGCATTTCGTCGCGTAACGCCAGACATTGCAGAATATAAATGCGTGATTAATGTATAACCATTATCAAAAGCTTCCACTACCTCTTCATAAATCGCATCCGTGTGCGCTATAGCAGGCAAAATATTTTTTGATTGCAAATACTTACCAAACTCAATTGCTCCTTTTAATTCTGGTGCAGCGCTCCATCGTTTAATGCATGAATAATTTGAAATGATTTCTTTGTACTCATCCGGATCAGGATCTCGTATGAAACGTGGGTTTTGAGCGCCAGTTTGATTCGTTGAAATATATGGGCCTTCCAAATGCATACCGAGGAATTGCGCACCATATATATTTTTTGTATTCGCATTTTGATATACGTTTAGTGTTTGTATTAGCAATTGTTTTGTTGTGGTTAAGGTTGTTGGCAACATTGCAGTTGTGCCATGGCGTACATGTGTATTGGCAATTGTAAGAAATGCCTTTTCAGTTGCATCCATAAAATCATATCCGCCGCCACCATGCACATGCATATCAATAAAACCAGGGGAAACATAATTTCCTTCTGCGTCAATTTCTATTGCGTTATCTACGTCAATATTTTTTTCACTTACTTCAGTAATCGTGTCACCTGTAATCAATACACAACCGTAAACAATAACTTTAAAAGGCGTTATTATTTTGCCGTTATATATTTTTATTTTCTGAGGATGCATACGCAAAAATTATGGATGGCTTAATAATGATGCTGCATCTTTATCCAGATAAATAATACAATTGGTATGTGTTTGCAAAATGCTTGCAGGATACAAATTATTTACAGAATTGCCCAGGCAATTTTTTACAGCCGCTGCTTTTCTTTTGCCCTGCACAGAGCAAACGATATTTTTTGATTTCATAATTTGCTTAACAGACATACTAATTGCTTTGGCCGGGATCTCATCAATCGACTGAAACCAGCCTTCATTCATTTGTTGTTGCCTGCATGCGTCATCTAATTCAACAATAATATACGGCTCTTCGGTTTTAAAATCTGCAGGCGGATCATTGAATGCAAGATGACCATTTTCACCAATGCCAACAAGCGCAACATCAACCGGATGTTTTAAAATAATTTCATTAAGCCTGTTGCGTTCCTGCTCAGGATTTTTTTCGCCGTTAATTAAATACGCATCTTTTAAATCAACCTTTGAAATAAATCTTTCCTGTAAATATTTTCTGAAACTTGCCGCATGTGTTGCCGGCAAACTTATGTATTCATCTAAATGAAACATGGTGACTTTATTCCAATCCACATCCGCTTTTATCAATTGATTTAATATTTCAAACTGGCTTGTTCCAGTTGCTAAAATAATATTTGCAGCTCCGTTTTTATTTATCGCTTTGGCTAATATCTCAGCCGTATATTTTGCAGCCGCTTTGCCTGATTCCAGTGCTGTATTGTAAATCCTAACCTGCATTTGTTAATAAAATATCAGGATAAAGGTTATAAAAATATTTTTATCAATTCAAACCTATTGTGCTTCATAATGAACCTGGTTTATTATTAAGAAATACACACAAGTAAAAATTATATATTGCAATATTTATAAAATAGACCCAATAACACAGAAAAATAATTATATGAGAAAAATAATCTCTTTTATGCATATGTCGCTTGACGGTTTCGTTGCAGGACCGGACGGAGAAATGGACTGGATAAATGTTGATGAAGAAATTTTTGATTACATTGGCAAGCGTATAAGTGAAGGCGACACTGCGTTGTATGGGCGGGTAACTTATGAAATGATGGAGAATTACTGGCCTGCAGCAGCAGACAGTCCTGGTGCAAGCAAACATGATATTGAACATTCAAAGTGGTATAATGGAATTCACAAAATTGTTTTATCAAAAACAATGAAAGATGCAGATTTAGCTAATACAACAATCGTTAGCGACAACCTTTCAGAAAGAATAAATAAGATTAAACAACAGCAAGGTTCGGATATTGCGGTGTTTGGCAGCCCGACAGCAACGCATTCACTTATTCAACAGAACTTGATTGACGGCTATTGGCTATTTGTTAATCCGGTTATTCTTGGTCAAGGCATTCCATTGTTCACAAATATCAAAGACAAAATAAAATTACAACTATTGAATACCCGCCAATTCACTTGCGGGGTAACCGAACTGAACTATGTAGTGCAACGTTAGTTAAGGAAATTGATGCACCAATCTACTTTGACTTTAACGAAAAAAATTGCTGAAGAACTTTCCGAAAAAGAACTTACAACTGTTATCAGATACATTAACAAGACTTGCCGAAACAGTATTGCCTATAAAATGGTAACAATATCAAAATTAAAACCGGAAAGTTAACAGCTATAACAATCAGCTTTTAATTATAAATTTAGCAGTGGTTAATTGATATTTTAATAACTGCAAAATTTGAATATTTGTGTTTATGGCAGATAACAAAAGCTTCTTGAGAAAACATAAGGCAACCATAATTTACAGCATTAGTTTGGCGTTCCTGTTGTTCCTTCTTAAGTGGCTTGAACTCAGATTTATAATATTTGATCATTCTTTTGAAATCTATATCGGGTTTATTGCTGTAATTTTTACAGCCCTGGGCATTTGGCTCGCCTTAAAACTTTCAAAACCAAAAATTAATACCGTAGTAATTGAAAAAGAAGTGTATGTAAACAGGCACGAAGGTTTTACTCTTAATACTGCGGTCATTTCTCAACTGGAATTAAGTAAAAGGGAATTGGAAGTTCTAAATCTAATGGCACAGGGGCACAGCAACCAGGAAATTGCCGCTAAAATTTTTGTTTCATTAAGCACTGTAAAAACACATAACCAGAATCTTTTTATAAAATTAGATGTGAAGAGAAGAACGCAGGCAATTGAAAAGGCAAAACGCCTGCACATCATTCCTTAACCCTTATACTTTGGTATGAAGCTGTGGTTTTTTTAAAAGAAATAGCCGAAAGTATGACCGGGAAAACTTGTGCAAAAAGCAAATTTGCATGAACCAAAATATAAAATAAATGACAAAGAACATAATCATCTATGGACTTATCGCAGGCATTATTGTTTCAGTTGTAATGCTGCTTGGTATGACTTACCTGAGCCATTGCAAAGGCAACGTTGACTATAACACAAGCATGCTTATCGGGTATGCTTCTATGCTTATAGCATTCTCACTTGTGTACGTTGGCATACACAATTACAGGGAGAAATATAATGGAGGAGTTATAAGTTTCGGCAAAGCGTTTAAAATAGGGATTTTGATTGTTTTAATTGCTTCTACCATGTATGTTATTGCCTGGCTGATTGATTACTTTTTTTTCATTCCTGATTTTATGGATAATTATTCAGCACATATGCTTGATAAGCTAAAAGCAAGCGGAGCAAGCCAGGCAGAAATAGATAAACAAACAAAAGAAATGGCAGACTTTGCGATAATGTATAAAAATCCGTTCTTTAATGCAATGATGACTTACGTGGAAATTTTACCGGTGGGATTGATTGTAACGCTAATCAGTTCAATAATTTTAAAAAGAAAAGTAGCAAAATGAGTATTGCGGTCATAATTCTCCTGGTTGCAGCAGGCATTATTGTTTCAATCTTGATCATCGCACTTTTCATGCGTAAAGAACATTATGTAAACCGTGAAATTATTATTAATGCGCCGCTGCAAAAAGTATTTAATTTCTTACGAATGCTAAAAAACCAGGAGCAATTTAATAAATGGGCTAAGACAGATAAAACAGGGAAGAAGTATTTAAAGGTGAAGATGGAACGGTTGGATTTGTATATTACTGGAGCGGAAATAAAAGTGCAGGACAGGGTGAAAAAGAAATTACAAACATTATTGAAGGAAAAAGAATTGAAACAGAAATTCGTTTTATAAAACCTATGCGGATTTCTGCCCGTGTAATATTGGAAACAGAACCTTTACGCGGTGATCAAACTAAGGTAAACCTGGTAAATACAGGCATATTGAAATATCCGTTAAATATAATGATACCAATCTTCGAAAAAAATTTTTCAAAGGATATGGATGTTAGTTTATCAACTTTAAAAAGCATTCTCGAAAAATAATTTGTAGTAATAAAAAATCAAACTAAAATGAAAAAAGTAACAGGTATTGGAGGAATTTTTTTTAAATGCAAAGACCCAAACAAGGTAAAAGAATGGTATAACAACCACCTTGGCCTGGATGCCGGGCCTTATGGTGCAAGTTTTGAATGGCGGCAACTTGACAACCCGGAAAAGAAAGGTCTTACACAATGGAATGTAAACACCGAAACTGCAAAAAATTATGAACCTTCAGCAAAAGACTTCATGATAAATTACCGGGTGGAAAATTTAGAGGCATTAGTTGAAGAATTAAAAAAAGAAGGCGTAACGATAGTTGACAATATTGAAACTTATGAATACGGAAAATTCGTTCATATTTTAGATATCGAAGGAAATAAAATTCAATTGTGGGAACCCGCAGGTGAATAACAAGCAATTTAATTCTTATGATTTTCTGATATTTTTCTTTGTCTTAGCCGCATTTCGCAACCTACGGAATTAGTAAAAGATCAAATTGCTTCCAAGATTTTCATCAATTAGTTTAATTGATCAGCTTACTACGTGCTTGCAACTAATTTTTCTATATAACGTGCGTTTATGTTAAAGATGAAATTGCCGCTAAAAATTTGATCAGGAAGGATTCATTCTGTTGAAGTATGCCAGAATGGTTTCATTATTTGCCTGCGCTCTGTCTTCGCTCGTTCCAAATGTGAGTTCAGTTTTACCTTCTTTCAGTTGTTTGAATATGGATTCTATAAAATCACTAACTGGAGGATATGCAGTATGAATCCCTTTTCCGCCAAGGTCTGTGTTTAAAGCGGGAGGTATTATTTCAATCACTTCAATATTTGGTTTTAGCAAATAACGTAGTGAAAGCGTAAACGAACGCATAAAAGCTTTTGTAGCACAATATACCGGTACTTTTGATAACGGCACAAATGCCAAACCTGAAGTAACATTGGCTATTGTTTTTAATGATTGGAGATTGAGAAAAAGATTGGTTAAATGAACAGGCGCCATTGCATTAATGGTAATTTCATTATTAGCTTTCTCATAAAAATCATTGTCTGAAATATTCATCCAGTTTTGAATGCCTGCGTTATTGATAAGCACATTCAAATCGCTATGCTCATCTTCAATCCATTTGTATAAATCTATGCGCTGCTCTTCTATTGACAGATCGCAAACTCTGGTTATAACAGCAGGCAGTTGTTCCCTCACTTCTTCCAGCACATCTTCGCGCCTGCCAAAAATAATAACTGTATTATTTTCTTCAATAAATCTTTTAGTTAAGCCAAAACCAATACCGCTTGCACCACCGGTTATTAAAATCTTATTGTTTTGTAATTGCATTGCATTTTTTGTATTGAAGATAACTGGCAAAATTCAATTCTTTTGCCGGCAGCGGTAAATTAAATTGTATAATTAACATCCGGACAAAAGCCTTGCCATTAAGCGCTCATCAACCATTTACAACAGTACCACCATCTGGATGCAGCACCTGGCCTGTCATATAAGATGATGCTTTGCTTGCCAAAAAAAGATAACATGGCGCAACTTCAACAGGCTGACCGGCACGTTTCATCGGTGTTTTCTTTCCATGTTTACTTACTCTTTCTTCATCGAAAGAAGCAGGAATTAGCGGCGTCCATATAGGGCCCGGCGCTACGCCATTTACACGAATTTTTTTCTCTGCAAGATTTTGCGAGAGGCTTCTTGTAAAAGCAACAATTGCGCCTTTTGTTGAGGAATAATCAAGTAACTCCGGGCTGCCTTTATAAGCCGTAACTGAAGTTGTATTTATAATGGCACTATCTTCCTTCATGTGCGGTAACGCAGCTTTCGTTATATAAAACATTGAAAAAATATTCACTTCAAAAGTGTGTATAAGATTCTTTGTTTCAATATCAGTTATTTCTTTGGCTTCGTGTTGTTCGGCTGCATTGTTTACAAGTATGTCGATCCTTCCATATTTATCAACTGTCTTTTTTATAGCTTCTTTGCAAAAATCTTCTTTGCTTATATCACCGGGAATTAGCAAGCATTCGCTTCCATATTTTTCAACGAGTGATTGTGTTTCTTCAGCATCTTCATGTTCATTCAAATATACAATAGCGAGTTTAGCTCCTTCTTTAGCAAATAATATTGCGGTAGCTTTTCCAATACCACTATCACCGCCGGTTATAAATGCAATTTTATCTTTTAATTTTTCAGATGCTTTATAATCCGGATCATCTGTTACAGGTTTCGGATTCATCTTTTGTTCAGAGCCGGGGAGAGTTTGTTCCTGCGGAGGAAGAGTTTGGGTTTCCATATTTAAGTGTTTGAATAAATGTTTAAAAAATCATGCCATCAATAAAAAATTGCTTTTATACATCAAAACATATTGACAAACTGCTTATTTTATTTCAATCACTTCATTTAAATTATTATAGCCGGTTGCAGCATCCCACATATTTTCATTTGCAAAACGGATGGCATATTCAGAACGTTGAGATAAAGATTGCGCTGCATCTGGCAGAAATAAAAATAATTCGTATTGGCCTGCAGGCATGTTATTATCAGCAATAATCTTTGCATTGATAATATTGTTACCTGGATACCATTTGCGCACATCAGTATTGATTGTGAAAACAAATTCTTTTTTTGTTAATTGATTACGCATAATTAATTCCACAGGCCGCGCATTATAGGGTGAAGCGTAACCAACATTTTCTATATTTAATGTAAAAGAAAGTTGCATACCAGCCATAACTGCATCTTTAGGAAAAATGGCATTGTGCAATACAAAGCGATAGCCCAAATTTTTTTTGATCGCATCCATACAACCGCCGGTTTGCCAGTCGTCATTAACATCATTATTATAAGCGCAGTTTAAAAAACTGTAGTGCATGTTGTACATTTCTGTTTGTGCCTTTCCGGCATTCTCACAATCGTTTTCGGGACTGTATGCATCATCACAGGTTTCACCGCCAACAACAACATATTTTCCATCAGCCGCTGCATAAGCATGCAAAATAGAATATGCATCTCCGCTCGGCGATGATGAATTACCATAATCATCATAAGTACCATAATCATTGGGTGATGAAAGAAAACAATCGTTATGAAAACCAATCCTTGCTTCATCGCTGCTATCAAAAGCATTCGCATCAGTTAACGGCGAAGATGATGTTGGCGCATTAATGCCATACACATAACGTTGTTTCATTTGCGGTGTGCGTACCTGTATCATTCTTGACGACGGTAATGCATCTAACAATGCTTTCAATACTTCGTTTTTATCGCTCCAATTCTTATCAGTTAATTTTCCTTTCCCGTTTGATGAAGGGTCGCCAAAATAATCGCTATAATAATTTTCTCCCCACGTGCCTATGAAACCCATTTGAATGCATGCAATCACATCTGCGTTATTTTGCAATAATGGTTTTAGTTGTGCAATTTGACCTAACACTATATTCTTTGGTGCATCACCATACGGCGGACAAATAAAACCTTCAGGACAAGCACCGCTGTTTTGTATAATTGTATAGCAAAAGCGAAGTATTAGTTTCATTCCTGCCTGTCGTGCAGCGTCAAAATCGTTATTTATTTTATCTAATAAATTCTGTGGCAAATTCTTATCTGTATACCCCTCTAAAACAATATCACGAAAAACCAGTGTGCTATAAACTTTATAATTTCCGTCATCTGCTTTTTGCAATGTTCGCCATTGTTTCATCTGCTCAATGTTCAACGGTACATAGTTATTCGCGTATGTTTCCGCAACGCGATAAAAACCGCGTTCAGGATTGGCAAAATCAGAATCACTTTCTGCATACGAAACTGTATCTGTGGCCGGTGGCGTGTAGGTTACCGGGTTGCCCAGCTTATTGCATTGAGAAAATACAATAGCAGAGAATGAACATAAAGTAATTAAAGTAAATATTGGTTTGTTTTTCATGTGGAAGGTTTAACAATTAAAGCAAATGCCCGGTTATAGCCGGGCATAACATACAAGTAATTATAACAGCTTTTGTTTGCAATTTTAATGATGCATTAATCATTCACTCATATCTAAATAAAAAGCATCACTGCCTAAATCCGGTGAAAAACCTATTTCAGCACTCCAGTCATTTGCTGCAGCCTGTACGCCAATTTTCAAACCTTTACCTGTTAAACCTTTTATCTTGCTTCTGCTGATTGCAAATTCAAATTTTTGTACGCTTCCATCCTGCTCAATTGTCCCTACTTTAAAAAATTCGTTGATGTTTTGATATTTGTAATTATCAAAATTATTTTGATCACTTCCGATGAAATAATATGGATCGAGCCAGTCCCCAATTACTGTTCCTTCAAACAAAATATCGTAGGCGCCGTTTTTTATATCATTGGTTAAAAGCCCTGTTGTGATATCCAGGTCTGCATCTATATAAAGATCATAAATATTACCATCGGCTTGCGTAGTGTTTTGCTCAAAATATACGTATACATAATTACCATCGTAATCATATTTAGCTTTAATAAAGTTGCCTGAATTAGGTCCTGCTAAAACAACATTGTGTGTTACTGTATCCCAATCTGAAAGTGTATGATCATCCATTTTTATAGCGGAAGTTTTTGCAATATGCAATACAGTTGATGCCTCGCCAGTTACACCTGTGGCGGAAGTTGCGTACAATGTTGGAACATATTTTCCCTTGGATGCGTAAGTATGCGTTGGACTTTCTTCCGTTGATGTTTCGCCGTCACCAAAATCCCACTTATATGTTGCAGCGCCTTTTGATTCGTTTTTAAAACTAACTGTAGCGCCATCAACTGTTACACTATAAAAAACAAAAGGCTGCGGCTGCGATGAATCTTTTTTGCAGGAAGAAAAATTTGTGGCTGCGATAAATGCAGTTATAATTATAAAGAAACTTGATTTTTTCATATTGATAAGTTTACCTGCTTCATTATTTCATTTTCAAATTTTCAAATTGTTGCATTATCAAATTAGTATTACGGATTCTGCACACACAAAGGATTACTCTGCACTTCATCAATCGGTATATAATAAATTATTCGTGGATCAGTTGGCGGAATAATTTCATTCGGATAACCTGTTGGTTCTTTCGAAAGATCAATATCCGTTTCTTTTAAACCCGGTAAATGATAGCCCCAATATGAACGATCCATCGGTAAATTATTTCTATATACATCAAATGTACGCTGCCCTTCAAATGCAAGCTCTATTCGTCTTTCATTCAATACAACTTCTAATGCAGTTGAACCATTCGGAACCTGCCCGTTATATAAACTTGATTGCAGGCCGCGGTTTTTTCGTATCGCATCTACATCATCCAAAGCAGTTTTTGTGTTGCCCGATTTCGCATTTGCTTCCGCCCTGTTTAAATACATTTCTGCTAAACGAAACATGATCGGTGAACTTAAAGTCGGGCTTTGCTCCTGGAAAGAAAATTTTGTTATATAGTAAATAGGAATTCCATTTTTTGTTGCGATGTTACCGCTGCCATCTTTTAATGGTACGATATAAGTCCAACGCACATCTTCGGGATGTGCACTCATTAAACTGCGAATGGATGGTGAGGCATATTCTTCTCCCCAACCACTGTTGCCATCAGAATATATCATTGAAGCAATAGAGCCGAATTTTCCGTAATCTTCTTTTGGCGTGAAGGCAATGCAGAAAATAGTTTCACTGCTTTGTGCTGCATTAGCAAACATTGTTTTGAATTCGCTTGCAGATGCTAAGGAAAATTTGCCTGAGTTAATAACTTTAGCTGCATAATCGGCAGCATTTTGATTATCCTCCATATATAAATATGCTCTTGAAAGCAAAGCCCACGCAGCTTCTTTACTTGCATATTGCACGCCGCGTGGTTGATCCATTAAATCTGCAGCTTTAAGAGCATCTGCTACAATTTGATTGTATGTTTCTTCAACAGTTGATCTTGCTTTTTGTGCAGGATCGTTTGTTGATGTTCTTAAAATTATTCCCGGCGCAGTTTTATCTTGTGCATAAGGCCGTGCAAATAATTTTGCGAGATTAAAATGCGACAATGCACGGAGGAAATAACATTCACCCAGCAATTGTTTTCTTGCAGGATCATCTGTTGGTTCTTTTTCTACGGCTTCAATTACCGTGTTGCAATCACTGATTATTTTATAAGATATATACCAGAAATACCTTGTATTGGTTTGTGTTGGTGAATGATTTAAACTAAAACTATAAAACAACGGATCCTCTGTTACCTGCCCGCAGGTAATATCATCGCTTGCAAAATCACTCAACTGAAAATACTGGCGCAAATACATATTGTTATCATCTGCGGTGCCATTAAATTCAACATGATCTTTAAACAATGCATAAGCGCCGTTTACCGCATTGGTTAAACCTTCTGTTGTTGAGGTAAGCGTTTCTGTTGTGATTGCATCGCTTGGCACAACATCTTTTATACAGCTGCTGAATAAAATACTGCACGAAATAATAAGCAACGCAATTATGTGAACCCTTCGCCCAATCAACGTTCTGAACGATGACGGTAATGCGACGCAAGGAACGATGCCACGAAGTGATGCAGCCGGTAACATAAAAATTTTCTTTAAAATATTGTTCATGGCTATATTAAAATTTTAAGTCGATGTTTAAAAGATACTGGTGATTGTTTGGGTATTTAAAATCGCTTACGCCAGGAGTTACAAAAGCACCAGGCTGAATGGTTGTCTGCGGATCCTGCCCGAGAAATTTTGTGAACGTGTACACATTATCTGCAGACACTGAGACCGCAGCATTATTCAAACCCCAACGTTGCACAAGGCTTTGCGGCAAGTTATAACCAAGCGTTATATTTCGCAATGAAATATAGCTTCCATCCTGCAAATATCTTGTTGAAACTTCTGTTGAATTAGCAGCGTTTTGCGGACTTGGATTGGTCGCAATGTCTCCGGGTTTTGTCCAGATGCTGTAACCCGATGGCAGCACAATTTGATTGTAATAAGGTTCATTGCCGTCGTTCATTACAAAACGCAAATCGTTGCTATAAACTTTATTGCCTTGCAAATAATAAAAGTCAATGTTGAGCGAAAAATTTTTATAAGTAAATGTATTTATAAAACCACCCTGGTATTTTGGTAACGCAGAACCAACTTCCTGGAAAGTTGCATCCGCATAATTTGATGTTGCTTCAACAGAGGTTACATTACCGTTATTATCCTTTACAATTTTTTGCCACATTGGTGCGCCTGTTTGCGGATCAACACCTAACCAAACGGGCATATAAAATTCATATAAATTACCATCGTTGCGATAGATCTGCGAGATTGCCCAATCACCTGTTTTTACAAAAGGCGCCGGCAAATTTTTTAATTTATTTGTATTGAAGCTGATATTGAAATCGGTTGACCATGAAAAATTTTTACCAACGATACTTTGTGTTGATAAAGCAATTTCCAAACCTCTATTCTGTATCTCGCCGGAATTTTCCCATCGTGTTTCAAAGCCTACAGATAAAGGCTGCGACACCTGTAATAAAAGATCTTTAGTAAGATTATTATATACATCAACCGACAAAGAAATGCGCTTAAAAAATTCTGCATCAACACCAATATTGGTTTGATATTTACTCTCCCAGGTAAGATCGGGACTTGCCAATTGCAAAGGCGTTGCTGCAGATTCATTGTTATACTGGCTGCTTAATGAATACAAACCAAGATAACGTGATGCACCAATATCCTGCGTTCCCGTTACGCCCCAGCCGCTGCGTATTTTTAAGTTAGTGATGAAAGTATTTCCCCTTAAAAAATCTTCATTGCTTACTAACCATGCTGCTGAAATTGCAGGAAATGAACCATAACGTTTATTTGACTGGAATGCTGTTGAACCATCAATTCGATATGAGCCGGTTAAGAAATATTTATTTCTGAAACTATAATTTACCTGCGAAATATAAGATATCAATGTTGATTGATCCGGGATATAACCATTAACCG
>JAFBAF010000187.1 GCA_019247895.1 Parafilimonas sp.
ATTTGTGCAATGGGCATTCGTTGCAGCCGGTGGATAACGATGCATGGCTTTGCACTAAATGTAAATGTTGATCTGAATTACTTCAATTATATTACGCCTTGCGGCATTCAAAACAAAAAGGTAACATCTGTACAAAAAGAACTTGGAAAGTTTGTTCCAATGGGTGAAATAAAAGAAAAATTAGTGAAAAATTTTCAACTCATTTTTGATGTAAGTATTATAAAAAATAATGCATCGCCGGTTCTTCAATAATCAATCAATAACATTAAGCAAGTCTTTATAATTTCATAGCCAATAAAAATGGAACCGGATGTGTTGTACATTTTTAATAATGAATGCTGTCACTAATTTTTTACATACAGCAAATATTTTTCATTGAAATATTCGTTTTTAAAAATTCCATTTAAAGCAACCTGGTTAGGTTTAACGCCGCTCTGATAAATCTCTTCTGCAAGGTCACCGCCTTTTAAACAAATAAGCCCGTTAGCAAAATCATTTTTATTTTTTTTATTAAGCAAAGGCTTACTCCATTTCCATAGATCTTTTAAAGGTGCTACAGCACGGGAAACGGCAAAATCAAACTTGCGGTTTTTAATTTCTTCTGCGCGAATATGCTGAACAGTTATATTTTTTAAATCGATTGCTGTTGCAATTTCATTCACCACTTTTAATTTCTTCCCGATACTATCAACCAAATGAAATTGGATATTCGGAAAATAAATCGCTAATGGAATTCCGGGAAAACCGCCACCGGTTCCAATATCAATAATTGAAGTGTCATCAATAAAATTAAAAACAGCAGCAATGCTTAAAGAATGAAGAATGTGCTTTAGATATAAATGCTCAATATCCTTTCTTGAAATAACATTGATCTTTTCATTCCAATCTTTATATAAATTTTGCAACGCTTCAAACTGTGAAATCTGCTCAGTTGTAAAATCAGAAAAATATTTCAGGATTTCATCCATAAATAATTATTCCTTTAGGGATAGGGTTTCTAATCCCATTTTCGTGAAGGCTTTCTGAACAAAGATGGAAAGAAAAATAAATTATATGCAAATATCCAAACGTCAAAAAATAAAAATAACGGGAACAGGTCAGCTTCATTTAATTTCTTCATGCCTTTATACCAAACAACAGATTGCACAATTAAGCGAACAGCAAAAATGCCAACGGCAATATACCAGTTAAAAAAAATGGCTGTTGCAATAGTTAAAGGATAAATAAGTGTTTGCAATGTTGAATATAGACCCAACAAAAATTTATGCTGCGGTTTATAATATTTTGCTGTTGTGTAATGACGGTTTTTTTGTTGCATCCAGTTATGCCAGCTGGTGTGTGGTTCGCTTAAAGTGTGTGCTTCTTTATCAATTACAATTGCTGTGTTATTTTTATTTGCAACCATATTTATAAACAAGTCATCGTCACCGCTTGGTATATGATTGATTGTAGAAAAGCCTTTGTTTCTGAAAAAAGTATCTTTCCTGTAAGATAAATTTCTGCCAACACCCATATAAGGTTTGCCTGCAAGGGCGTAAGAAAAATATTGTAATGCTGTATGAAAAGTTTCGAAGCGAATAAGCTTGTTTAATAAACCGGGATATTTTTTATATGCACCGTAACCAAGCACTACTTCAATATTAGCATCATAACTATCCTGCATTTTTTTTATCCAGTTTTCACTCGCAGGAATACAATCAGCGTCAGTTAATAAAACAATTTCATATTTGGCTGATTTTATGCCAACAGATAATGGAAATTTTTTACCGGGAATTCCTTTTGCTTCCTGTTTTAAGGCAATTACAGTAAGCTCTTTAAAAGTGCGCTGAAACTCTTCTAAAATATATTTTGATTCATCGGTTGAATTATCGTTTACTACCATTATTTCATGCGTAGTTTTATAATCCTGCACTAAAACACCCGGCAAGTTTTTTACAAGATTTTCTGCTTCGTTTTTTTCGCAGATAATTACAGACACAGGATATTCCTGCGATGCTTCTTTTTGTTTTGAATTATAATTGGCAAGTCGGGCGAAAAAATATATATAATACCAAAGCTGGATAATAGCAACAACAATTAAGGCACAAGGCAGGATATAAATATAGCTGAACATCCAAACAAAAATAATTACACGATGCAATAACCGCTGTGCTTCTTTATTAATGATTGTGGATAACTGTAAATTATCAAAAAAAATCCCGCAGTTATGCGGGATTTATATTTTATTTCTGCGAATCTGTTGGCGGTTTGCTTGTATCAGCCGGCGGTGGTTTTAATTCACCTGTTTTTTCAGGGGTTGGTTGTTTTGCGCCGCCTAAAATTTGCTGTACCTGCGTTAAGCGATCTAATAATTGCTGCGCATTTTGCTTTTCATAATTCAAACCATCGGCCTGCCAGCCGGTAAGTGAGTTGTAATATTTTATCTGTTGTTGCAGATCTGTTTTAACTGAAGTGCCGATTTTCTCTGCCAGTGGTTTATCATCTGCGAGATAAGCAGCCTGCATCAATGCTAACGAAAGTTCATTATGATCGTTACCGCGGCTGCACATTCCATACGGGAAATTCTGCTGCAACATATTCTTATCGCATAGTTCCAACACTGATCGTGCAGAATCTTTTTTGTTTTTGCCAATAAGATCAAATGCAAGATCAGCTTCTCCTTTTCGTATAGTGTTTAAATGCCTGCGGTTCTCTTCATCAAAATAAACATTCGGAATATTAGCGCTGCCGAATCCAAATTTTTGCATGTACACACTATAAGTCCAGTTTGTATTTACAGCTACCGAACCCTGGTCGAAGTTGGCATTTTCAACAGGCACCAAACGATAGGAAATACCATCACGTCTTATAAAACTTCCAAACCCAAGCTCGCTGTAAGGCATTGTAAAGTAGATTGGTCTCTTCCATTTATTCGCTGCAATTACATTAAGCATTGCCAAATCATTTTTGTACAAATTGTTTTTAGGAATATTGAAACGAACCGCATCCACTATACTGTCATCAGCATTTGCAGAACCATTGCTTAATACCAGTTGTTTATCAACAGGCAATGCTACTTTATGTACCGGGAAAGTGTTGTATGTATTGCCATTTCCTGCCTGAACGAGAGATACATCAGAACCCACGTAATCTTTCATCATTTGATACAGATCGTAGTACCGGTTTTCAGGGAACTGCGGATTTGCATTATAAAAAACAACATCGCGTTTATTTCCTTCAATTTGGTCCGGGGGCATGATTACATCAATTGGGTCGCTTTGGTTTACTTTATACCTAAGCTGGTTAATATACCAGTCTGTACCAAGCAAACTTGTATTGATCACACGGATATCCGGCCTGATGCCTTCAACTTCCTGTGCGTACCAAAGCGGGTAAGTATCGTTATCACCAAAGGTGAAAAGTATTGCATTTGGCTTACAGCTTTCCAGGTAATCTTTTGCAATATCACGAGCCAGTTGTTTTTTATGCCTGTCATGATCATCCCATTCCTGCTGACCCATTAAAACGGGCACTGCCAATGAAAGAAGCGTTGCGCCATACACGATTGCAGATTGGCTTTTTCCTAATTTTAAAAGGTATGGAATACCTGCTGCAACCGCGCCAAACAAAATCGCAAACCCAATTCCTAAACCGGCGCCACCACCGGCACTCATTGTTGCAAGCAAGAATAAAACTGCAACTACCCCACCCGAGATCATCATTGATTTCAATAATTTCTGATCCCAGTTGCTTGCCATTTCAATAAAGTAAGGAACTGAAAGGCCTAACCAAATTGCAAAGGCATAAAACGATCCTGCAAAAGCATAATCACGTTCACGTGGCTGGTAGCCTGCCTGGTTTAAATAAATAATAATGGCAAAGCCGGTAAAATAAAACAGCATGAATGTTATCAATGCATCACTGCCTTTTCTTTTGAAATGATAAAACATCCCAATTAAACCAAGAATAAAAGGCAGCATGAACATAGTGTTATGCGACTTATTATTTTTTATGCTATCAGGCAAATAAGTTTGATCGCCATACATGGCATTATCCATAAATGGAATGCCTGTTATCCAGTTGCCATCACGAACATTGCCGGCATATAATCCCTGCAGATCATCTTCCTTACCACTAAAATTCCAGAAGAAATAACGCATGTACATAAAATAATTCTGGTAAGAAAAAAAGAAGCGCATATTATCCATAAAGTTTGGCGGCCTTTCATAAGTACCATCCTGCCTTTTTTGAATGCCCATGAAAACTGCATAATAATCCGCATGATTCTGGTCATTGCTTGCATCCCACATGCGCGGGAAAACCATTTTATCTTCTTTATTATAGATATAATTATAGCTGATTACTGTTTGTATGTACTTATTATTTGATCCTTTTTCATAAGTATTTACTTCTTTTGAATCAGCTGGCTGTGCTGTGAATTTTTGTCCATACAAAATCGGCCAGTCGCCATATTGAGAGCGGCTTAAATAACCTACTAAGCTCATTGGGTTATCAACGTTATACATATCAACAGCAGGATTGGCATTGCTGCGAATTAATGTTGTAAGATAAGAACTGTACCCGATGAACATAAAAGCAAGGCACCACAAACCAAGCCGCATATAATACCAGTCTCTTTTTGCAGCAAATCGCAACCCAAAGCGCAGTGCTATGGCTACCAATATAAAGAATATTAAAAAGCCTGTGAAGAATGGCATTCCCAATGAATTCACAGCAAAAATATCAAACAGGCCTGCCGCCTTAATTGAAAGCTGGATTACGCCAACCTGCACTATACCTACCAGCAAACATCCAATTACAAAAAAGATGTAAGCACCACCGTAATACTCTTTTTTATTTTTATCAATAGATTCAACTCCGTATAAAATAGCAATAGCTGCTGCGGCACCTAAAAAAACAAGGCCGGCAACGGTTGCATCCATCGGTATGCCACGAGCTTTATCTGTTGCTGCACTTGCACCTATAATGGCTGCAATAAAACCCAATGCCCCGCCTATTAAAATCAATCGTATAAAATATTTTCTTATGGTGGCGTAATTGAAATGATCACGTTTGCGGAAATAATAAATTAATACCAGCGCAGGAATCGTTAACAGGTTTAACAAATGCACACCAATAGATAAACCCATTAAAAAGAAGATCAGCACAATCCATCTGTCGGCGCCGGGTTCATCTGCAATATGCTCCCACTTCAGCATTGCCCAAAACACCATCGATGTAAACAAAGCACTCATGGCATACACTTCACCTTCAACAGCACTGTACCAAAATGAATCGCAAAATGTGTAAGCCAAAGCACCAACAATACCTGCGCCCATTATACCTATTAACTGTAATTTGGTAAGCTGGCTGTTATCGCGGCTATTGCCCAAAGCAATACGACGGGCGAAGTGGGTTATCGTCCAGAATAAAAATAAGATAGTAAAGCCGCTGGCAAGCGCATTCATTACATTTACGCCATGTGCGGCAGTGTTTGGATTATCGCCAAACAATACGATAAAAATCCTACCGATCAACACAAATAACGGCGCACCCGGCGGATGCGGAATCTGCACTTTAAAACAGCTGCTCACAAATTCTCCGCAGTCCCAAAAACTGCCGCCGGCTTCAGCCGTCATAATAAACACGGTACAGGCAATAAAACAGACTACCCAGCCTGTAATATTATTAATGCGTTTAAAGCTCATGTAAAAATTTTTGAATGTTCTGGCTTTTAAAAGTGGCAGCAAACCTAATGTAAACAAATGAAATTGTAAACAGGCTTTATTTTTTTAAGAATTGTTTGCAGTAGATATTAAAAACGTAGAGTAAGTGGGTAGAAATACGGTAAGCGTTTGTGCATTCGCACATTGTTACGATTGTAACAGGTTTCTATTTTCATTTAAAATTTAAATTAAAAATTCTCATGTAAAAATAAATTCGTTTATATGAAACAGCTATTTTTTTTATACCTGGTTTTATTTTTATGCAGTAATTGCTTTAGCCAAAAAGTGAAATTGCTAAATGGTGAAACAGCCATTGTGGTAACTGTAAAAAATGACGGCGGAAAAACAACTGATTCTAAAACTATTCAACTTTTACTTGAGTTAACAGGCACTTCAGCAAATGCAGTTAACCTTGACCTTAAAACAGCACCTGAAAAATTACCGGATTGCATCACAAGTATTGATCCTTCCATTACAATTAATGCCACCGATTGGCCAACTGCAGGGCAGGATTCTAAAGTTATAACTAAAGACGTTGTAATTAAAACCAAATCGGTTGATAATGTTCCGGGTGATGTATCCCTAACAATTATGCTTAATAATGCCACCACCGCTCATAATTATAATTTAATCGTCGGAGATAATAAAATGCTTGTTCATTTTAACGTAGCAACTATATTAAATTATTCTTTTAAAACAGATTTATCAAATACGCTTAAAACAGATTTTTCTTTTTATACTGATTTTTTAGGTGTAGATAATGAAAGGCCAAATGGTCTTTACCAATTAGAGCTTGGTTTTAAAATTCCTGTAAACAAATACAAAAGCAAAGTTTATACAAAATCGGATCCTTCCGGAAGCAGCTATTTTCAATGGTTCAGAAGTTTTTATTTTACTATGAACATGATGAACCTTGACAATTTATTGAAAGAAGATCTAACCAACACCGGTGCCAAACCTATTACCAAAACAGATTCGTCAACACAAATTGGTATTGATACTATCATTAAACCTAATGCAGGAGGCACCGGCAATGACACAAGCTTTACGCCTTCCTATGCCCAAAGAAAACTTATTAATTCTTTTGATTTGTATCAATGGGCATCGTTTGTATCTGTATTAAAATTGAATATATTAAGCTGGAGATTTCCAAGGCATCATTTTTATGTAGGTTATAATATAGCGCTTTTAAGAACACCTATTTATGATTCGCTTGCAAATACAAGAGTGCATGTAACAAGTTTTATGCATGGGCCGGATGCTTATTACGAAACAGATTTTAAAATTGGCAATCCTGTATTCAACGTTCGTATAAATGCAGATTATTACTGGCTTAAATTATGGAACAATGATCTTGAACAAATTGATGCGCCGGTGTTTAAGTACAATACAAAAAGCCCGCAAATAAATTATTATACAGACACAAAGGTTGCAAGAATTTTTCAGGGCAGTTTTCGTATAGCTTATATATATAATAAACAGGAAAACAGCGACGGCAATCAAATTTTCCTTCGTGTTTCAAGCAGCATTCAAACTCCTGATGTAAATACTGTAAAATTTCATAACAGTTTTACACAAGTGCAATTTGGTGGCTTATTTGATATCAGTAAGATATTAAGCAAAGCTCCATCTCAGCCTGGCGATGAAAATAAATGACAGTCTAATCGTTTAATGATAAAAAGCCGCCTTTTAAAAGTCGGTTTCCTGTGTGATTTTTATTAAGTAAATTTCTGCCAGCCATATTAACAAATTCCCGCCTGTCCACATTTATAATTTCTGCGTTGCAGCTACGTACCAATTTGCAGCTTCAATCAAAATTGTATGAGAAAAATTTTCCGCCTGTTTCTTACAAATTTCATTTTTATAAATACAGTACATGCGCAAGTGTCAATCACAGGCAATGTATCAATATCCGGCAAAGCGGCTGAAGGCGCGTCACTTTCGCTATTTAAAACAAAAGATTCGTCTTTAGTAAAACTTGAAATATCTGATAAGCAAGGAAACTTTGAATTCGATCAAATAAAAAATGGCAATTATTACCTGCGCGTTTATGTTGTTGGGTACAAAAAGTATTTTACCCCAGCTTTTGAAGTGAGTAATAAGAATATAAAGCTTGAGGATATTAAATTAACTGAAGATGAAAAACAACTTGCTAATGTAAGCGTAACTGCAACGAGGCCATTGATAGAAAACAAAATTGATAAAACGGTGGTGAACGTTGATGCATCAACCACCAATACCGGTTTATCTGCGTTGGAAGTATTGGAAAAATCTCCGGGCGTTACCGTTGATAATGATGGCAACATTAAACTAAGAGGCAAGCAAGGTGTAATAATTATGATTGACGGAAAACCGGCTTATTTAAGCGGCCAGGATCTTGTAAATTACCTGCGCAATCTTCCTTCCAATCAACTTGATCAAATTGAATTGATGACGCAGCCTTCTGCCAAATATGATGCATCCGGAAACTCAGGCATCATCAATTTCAAAACAAAAAAGAATAAGAATAATGGCTTTAACGGCAGCTTTACCACAAGCGCAATTTTTGCCAACTATTTTAAAAACACCAACAGCCTAAACTTTAACTGGCGGAAAGGTAAGTTTAACATATTTGGCAATTATGGTTACAGCGCCTGGAAAGGTTTCAATGATATTTATATCAACCGCAGTTTCAGAGATGAAAGGGGCGAACCATTTAACAGGTATTACGAGCAACATACTTATGGCAGGTATTCAGATTACCCGTTTGATTTTAAAACGGGCGCCGATTATTTCATCAACGAGAAAACTACACTTACATTTACCGTAGATGGGTTGGCAGATAATTCTAAATTCTATTCTACATCAAGATCGAATATTTACGATAGCATGAAGAATTTTGTATTGTACAATGATGCTATCTCAAATAACTACACGCCCTGGACAAACTTTGGCTTCGACCTTAATCTTCAGAAAAAACTAAACAAAGGCGGCGAACTTGATTTTGATGGTGATTATATTTTTTATTACTCAAAGGGCAAAGGCCCTTCTGCAAATTACTTATATAACCCAGATGGAACATTGTATGTGGATTCAACCGCACCGAATCCTTACTTTTTGGATGGGAATTTACCGGCGAATATAGATATCTATAGCTTTAAAGCTGATTATTCCCAACCTTTAAAAAAGAATTTAACGTTAGAAGCCGGGGTTAAATTGAGCTACGTAAAAACAGATAACGATGCCCAATATACATTGTACGATTCCACTACCGGCAAATGGAATTATGACGATACAAGAAGCAATCATTTTATTTATAAAGAGAATATAAATGCTGCTTATGTAAATTTTCAAAAGCAGTTTAAAAAATTGTCGGTGCAATTAGGTTTGCGTGCAGAACAAACGATAGCTGACGGCAATCAAAAAGTGAAGAGTGATGACTTTCATAAAAACTATGTTGACTTTTTTCCAACATCATATTTTAATTATAAGCTAAATGATAATAACACAGTTGGTTTATCGTACGGCAGAAGAATTGAAAGGCCAAGTTACCAGGACCTGAATCCCTTCCAGTTTCAGCTTGACCGTTTTACATATCAGCAAGGCAACCCAAATTTGCAACCGCAATTCAGCCACAATTTTGAATTAAGTTATAACTACAAAGGCGATTTGAATATAACTGCAAATTATACAAAAATAAAAGACATAATAAATGATGTATTGATTACACAAGAAATAAAAGGATACAATTATACTTATCAAACCAAACAAAATATTGCATCGAACAGGAATATTGGCTTGGCTGTGAATTACGGAAAGCAATTAACCAAATGGTGGAATTTAAACGTGTTTGTAAATGTTTACAACAACAAATATGTTGGCGTAATTGATTCGGAACATATCAATCTTAATATAACTGCAGCCAGCGCCAATTTCAGCAGCCAGTTTACTTTTAATAAAGGATGGCGTGCAGAATTTACCGGTTTTTACACAACAAAAGATCTGGTTAGCAGTGCTATTCTTGCTGAACCAATGGGCATGTTTGCTTTAGGCGGAAGTAAATCGATCATGAAAAATAAAGGCACCATTAAAGTAAATGTACGTGATCCGTTTTACCTGATGCATTTTCACGGCATTACAGACCTGAACACTTTTGTTGCGGATATAAACAGCAAATGGGATAACCGCAGGTTAATATTCACTTTCGTTTACCGCTTTGGAAAAATGAATGGCCAGCAACAACAACGCAATCATTCAACAGGTGCTGAAGACGAACAAAACCGCGTAAAAACCGGTGGTGGTGGCAATTAAACGCAGCTTATTATCTTTGCACGCTTATGCAAAAGCGGCGTTCTGTAGCATTTCATACATTAGGTTGCAAGTTGAATTTTTCAGAAACCTCAACACTTTCAAGATTATTGGAAAAAGATGGTTTTGAAAAGAAAGATTTTACTGAGGAAGCTGATGTGTATGTTATTAATACCTGCTCTGTTACCGATAATGCAGATAAAGAATGCCGCCAGTTGGTTAGAAGAATTCAAAGAAAGTCTCCTGAAAGTTTTGTAGTGATCACGGGTTGTTATGCACAGTTAAAACCAAAAGAAATTGCTGAAATTCCCGGTGTTGATCTGGTGCTTGGCGCAGCTGAAAAATTTAATATTACACAACATTTAAAAGAGCTGCATAAAAATGATGCAGCAAAAATTTGCAGTTGTGATATTGAAGAAGTGGCAGGCTTTAATTCATCTTATTCACTTAACGACAGAACGCGTACTTTCTTAAAAGTGCAGGATGGCTGCGATTATAATTGTTCATTTTGTACTATTCCTTTAGCACGTGGCAAAAGCAGGAGCGATTCAATTGAAAACGTTATTCGCAATGCAAATGAGTTGGCAAAAAACGGGGTTAAGGAAATTGTTTTAACAGGAGTGAACCTTGGCGATTTCCTCACTCCACCCAAACCCACAGGTGGAGAGGGATTAAAGCCAGTGCGTGAAAATTTTTATCATCTCATACAAGCATTAGATAAAGTTGATGGTATAGAACGTTATCGCATTTCTTCCATAGAGCCGAATCTTCTGACAAATAACATCATTGAATTTGTTGCCAACAGCAAAAAATTCATGCCGCATTTTCATATTCCATTGCAAAGCGGGAGCAATAAAATTTTAGGTTTGATGCGCCGGCGTTACCGCAGGGAATTGTATGCTGAAAAAGTTTCTCTCATCAAACAATTTATGCCGCATTGTGCTATTGGTGTTGATGTGATCGTTGGCTTTCCATCAGAAGATGAAAATAGTTTTAATGAAACATTCGAGTTCTTACACGAGCTTGATGTTTCTTATTTACATGTTTTTACTTATTCAGAAAGAGATCATACAAAAGCGTTGGATATAAAGCCTGTTGTGCCAATGCATACAAGACATGAACGCAATAAAATATTGCGTAATTTATCTTATCAAAAAATGCAATATTTCACTGTAAAACATGCAGGTGAAATAAGAAAAGTTTTGTTTGAAGATCACACTAAGAATGGCATGATGGAAGGTTACACCGATAATTACATTCGTGTTACAACACCTTACAAAAAAGAATGGACGAATGAAATTGTTGAATGGAAATTATAAGGAAATTAAGCGTTAGAACTTTCGCTATTGTCGTTGATCAAATCACCGCTTTCATTTACAGATAAATTAGGCTCTTCATCTGCCTTGGCGGTTTTAAAATCTTGCTCGCTCATTAATGTTGGCTGAATCATTTGCTCTGCAAAAACTTCTTTTATTTTAGGCAGATCAGCAGGCGAATTTATTCCGAAATAATCCATGAAGTTTCTTGAGGTTGCATACACTAACGGCTTGCCGGGAAGATTTTCACTTCTTCCTGTAATAACAATTAGTTCTTTCTCTAACAATTTTTGAATGCTGTAATCGCTGTTTACGCCACGAATACTTTCTATTTCTCCTTTAGTTATAGGTTGTTTGTATGCAATAATGGCAAGCGTTTCCATAGCGGCCGTTGATAAACGTTTCAAGAATTTATCACCATTTAGTTGTGCTACGGTTTTATGAAAATCTTTTTTGGTGAGAAACTGCCAGCCTCCGCCACTCTCCTTCATCTCAAATGGATAAAATTCAGATTGATATTTTTCGCGAATGCCTTCAATGCAACTTTCAACCTGGTCTAAATTAATGCGCTCTTCCATAAAGCCAAGGGCATTATTGATCAATTCAACAATATCCAATGCAGTTAATGGTTTTTCGCTGGCAAAAATTAATGCTTCGATGTGTGGTATAATATTGCTTAGTTCCATTATCAATTTGAAAATTGGAGAATTTGAAGATTTGAAAATAATTTTGAAAGACAGGAAGACATTGCCACATTTTCAAATTTCAAATTGAAGAATTACCCCTGCAATGCAGCTGCTCCGCTTACAATTTCTGTTAGTTCGGTTGTAATGGCAGCCTGGCGTGCACGGTTATAAGATATACGCAATGTTTTCAATAATTCGTTCGCATTATCGCTGGCTTTGTCCATCGCCGTCATGCGTGCACCATGTTCGCTGGCATTTGCATCAAGCACGGCTTTGTATAATTGTGTATTTAAAATTTTGGGCATTAATTCAGCAATCAATTCTTCCTTATCAGGCTCAAAAATAAAATCTGCTTTTTTAGCGCCGGCTTTCTTTTCAACTTTCGGAATCGGCAAAAATTGTTCAACAACGAACCTTTGGGTGGCAGCATTTTTAAATTCGCTGTATACTAATTCAACCGCATCAAATTCTCTGTTCTCAAATGCTTTCATCGCAGCCTGTGAAGCAGCCTGCACATTTTCAAATTTCAGGTTCAAAAAAACATCTTTATAATCTGCGCTTGTTTTATAGCCGGATTTAGTAAAGCTTTCATATCCTTTTTTGCCAATTCCCCATACAGTTATATTGCCTTTATTAAATTGAGATGGATATTTAGCAGCGATTGTTTGCTTTGCCAGTTTTATGATATTGGTATTATAAGCACCTGCCAGGCCGCGATCACTGGTAATCACAATGAACAATACTTTTTCAACGGGTCTTTCTTCAGCAAGTTTTATGTTGGTGCCGCCATCAATATTGCTTACGATATTGCTAAGCATTTCCTGCAATTTTTTTGCATAAGGACGCATTTGCAAAATGGCTTCCTGTGCACGGCGCAATTTGGCAGCACTTACCATTTTCATGGCTTTGGTAATTTGCTGTGTACTTTGAACAGAACTAATACGATTTCTAACTTCTTTTAACTGACCAGGCATATTGAGTTTGATTGTTTAAAAAGTTTCAATGGTTTCATTATCAGGATAACATTTTTGAAACATTGGAACTTTGTAACTGTGAAACTTTTTTCGCCGCGAAGGTAAGGCAATCGGAGTAAGTTTTTATATAAAAAAAGCGCCTGTGGAAAAGCGCTTTTTATGTTTGTTTTTTGTAGGTTAGTTATCAAAAACCACGTCGCCGGCGATCAAGTTTACTTTATAGCTGCCGTCATCATTGTATTTTAACTCTGCATAGATTTTATAATCAGAAAGCCTTGAATAATCATTAAGTGTAAATTGCGTACGTGTAGTCCGGGATTCAACAGGAGACTCCATTACGCCTGACAAAGTAACCGGAGTTCTGCTGTGAGACAAATTGAGAGAACAAGCAGATAAAGCTTTACACAGATTATTATATTTTGAGACAGCCTCATTATAATCCGAGCCTTTGTACACTGTTGCATTATACATAAGATAAAAATCATAATCTTCGAGGATCACATTATTTTCTACGCTTCCGGGCAAAGTAATGATGCTGTTATCGGCAGTATAATAATCATCGTAAGAATATTCATCTTCATCTGCTTCACCTGCTTCAACCGAGAGATAATCATTTCCATATTCGTTTATTACTTCACTTAAGCCTTCAGAAAGTGTTTTTGGCTTTTGACTGATAGCAATACCGTTTCCATCTGTAAGTGAAGTAACAGTAACAGGCACACCATTTTTAAACGTGCCCCTTACAGTGGTGCCATTTTTAAACACAATGTAGCCGTTGCCTGTAAATTGACCTGCATCATAGTTACCGTTGTATAGTTCATTATACTTATTGGTGAACCATGCATTGCCTGAGAATAATCCTTCATCTGCAGTTGAACCATAATAAACTGTCATTTTATCTAGATCGATACTTAAATTATTGGAACCGTTTAAATAATCTTTTACATAAGTTCCCTGGTCAAAATATTTTTTGATCTTATACAAACTACATTGGCCATAAGCGCCATCATCATTTATTTTTCCGAAAAAACGAACGGAATCTTTTACCGTAATTCCATCTGCTAAATAGCCTTTATTGTACAATCCAAAATATCTTTTATTATTTTTTAGGTTATAGAAAAATCCTGTATCCTGCAACATATCGTTATTTCCACGGTCGATGGTTCCCATCAATATTTGATCATCCGTTTTTTCAGCATAAAAATTATTGCCTTTTAAAAAGCTCATGTAAGAGGCCGGGCTGCTTGAAACCCAGTCTCCGTTATTCCAGGTGCCTTCGTATAAAGTTTTTGAATCAAGCTCGTACTGGTAGCCGGAACCGTTCTTCTTTCCATCAACATAAATATTATCGCTGATAGTTTTGCCTGAAGCGGGAATATAAATGCAACGACCGTCGTAAGTGTCATTTTGCAGGTGACCACTTAAAAGACTGTTATCGGCATAAACAAACATACCCGTACCATCTTTTTTACCGTCAGCAAAAGAGCCTACATACAAGTCTCCGTCTGAAGTGAGATTTGCGCCTTTACCATTAAGCTTTCCGTTTTTCCAGTCGCCGCTTAAAAAGCTTCCATTTTTAAATAGTAAAACACCTTTTCCATTATAAGCTCCGTTCACAAAATAACCTGAGTAGCGAAGTGTATTGTCATTGTCGTAAATAGCGATGCCCAAACCGTTTGGCTGCTTGTTTTTTATTTCGCCGATATAATCAAACGACGTTCCCCAGGCATCACGCAAGCCTTCAATACGGCCGGTTGTAGCTTGTGCTATTAACTGCTGAAACACAACGGTTAAAGCTAATAATGCAATCATTTTTTTCATAACAGATAGTTTTGGTGAATCTTTATCTTTTTTTTAATTTATACGTGTTGTTTTAATATTTGTTGCGCCTTACAAAGTATTACCTTGCAGCCCTTAAATTCTGCCAGTTTGGCTTTATAAAACCGGCGCATAATTTTTGACAACGTAAAATTCTTTATATAAAAAATATCAGACAATACCCAACAATACGGATATGCTCAACATTTTAAGTAAAATTTTAGGTGGCAATAAAAGTGAGAAGGATGTAAAGAAGATTGAACCCCAGGTTGGAAAGATCAATAAATTTTTCAATGAGTATCAATCACTTTCTAATGATCAGCTACGCAATAAAACACAGGAATTTAAACAGCGCATACAGGATCATTTAAAAGAAATTGATGAAGAGATTGCAGCGAAAAAAGGAGAAGCAGATGCCTTGCCTGAAAGCGATATGCAGGGAAAAGATGCCTTATACAAAGAAGCTGACGAATTAAAAAAAGACCGTGATAAAAAAATTGAAGAAGCTTTAAATGACATTTTACCCGAAGCTTTTGCAGTAGTAAAAGAAACAGCAAGACGTTTTAAAGAAAATGCAGAACTTGTTTCAACAGCAACGCAATTAGATCGCGATTTAAGTGTAAAAAAAGATTATGTAAAGATCGATGGTGATAAATCGGTTTTTAAAAATAGCTGGACCGCGGCAGGTGGTCTTATTACCTGGAACATGGTGCATTATGATGTGCAGTTAATTGGTGGCATTGTTTTACACCAGGGAAAGATTTCTGAAATGGCGACTGGTGAAGGTAAAACGCTTGTATCAACATTGCCTGCATACTTAAATGCATTAGCGGGTGAAGGCGTTCACATTGTTACAGTGAATGATTATCTCGCTAAACGCGATAGCGAATGGAACGGAACTATTTTCGAATGGCTTGGTTTAACTGTTGATTGTATTGATAAACACCAGCCCAACACAGAAGACAGGCGCAAAGCTTATCTCGCAGATCTAACTTATGGAACCAATAATGAATTTGGTTTTGATTATTTACGCGACAACATGGTGCATACGCCAGAAGAAATGGTACAACGCAAACATCACTATGCAATGGTTGATGAAGTGGATAGTGTATTGATTGATGATGCAAGAACACCTTTAATTATTTCCGGGCCAGTTGGAAGAGATAATACAACTCAACAATTTTTCGAATTAAAACCACGCATTGAAAAAATTGTTGAAGCACAAAAACGTGCAGTCAATCAATTTTTAAATGAAGCAAAGAAAAAATTTGCTGAAGG
>JAFBAF010000255.1 GCA_019247895.1 Parafilimonas sp.
TGCATTGTCAGTATTTGAAAATTCAGCGGTTAACGTTTTTTTCCTAAAGTTTTTTTCATCCAAAGTAAAAGGCTGATGATACAAAAGCTGGATGCGCTCAACAAATTCACTTCCGTCGTTTACAACATGGCATAATTCTTTTAATGCAGTTCCGGTAACCATTGCGTTATTTACAACGCAATGCCTGCCATTATATAATGCGTTAAGTAATTTTATTTTTATACCCGTATTATTAAAAGAAGGCAGCACATGAATGTGCGCCTTAGAAATAATTTCATTCATTTCTTTTTCAGAGGGGTTAGCAATAAGAGAAACGTGTTTATATCTTTTAACTAACGATGATATTTTTTTTGAAGGATTTTTACCGGCAATCACAAACGGGATTTCAATTTTTCGGAAAACATTTTTTAATAACCAAACAGCGGCATATTCATTTTCTTCAATCTCCAAATTACCGTGATATAAGCAATTTGTTCCTCTTCCTTCATGCACATTCATCTTCCAACCAGGAATAAATAATGGAAGATATTCAGTATGCTTACAATTAAATTCGCGTTCATAATAATCCATGTCCTGTTTTGCAACAGCCCAAAAAGCAGCCGTTTGTTGAGTTAATTTTTTTTCGTACGCATACAATCTTTTTGCTTCAAGCCAATAGTAAGTTGATTTTTTAATTTGGTTTGAAAACTGGTAGAGTTGTTTGTAATATTCATTCTCAACATTATGCAGGCGCACAAATAATTTCCTGGCTTTAAATCTTTCATCGTTCGTAATATAAGTGCAATGCACACCTTCCATCAATATCGGATGTTCATCTTTTAACAAACGGGTTATAAGTTCTTTGCTGTTTCTGCTTGCAACTATATATGGCAATTTGGAAGATAAACCTTTACGGCCTGTATTGCGCTGATAATACAAAACTTCCCTGCAATATTTGTTTAATTCCGGTTGTTCTTTCTGTTCCTTTGTAAAACAATGCAGGTGAATTTTTATGCCTTGTTCGTGTAACGCAGGAAGTTTAAAAAAAAGATCATAAACACCACCATAATCAACAGGGTAGGGCACATTTAAGCTGATAATATGCAGGTGTCTTTCCAAAAATTACTTAAATAAATTTTCAAAATTTTTATTGTCAATCTCTTTCAATGTGTACTCAAAAACTTTCCGCCAGTCTTTCCACTCATTACAATCACATAAAGTAGAGTTATGCCAAAGCGGTATAAAAATGCCTTCGTATTTATATATTGTGCTGATAAGGTTTGAAACAATTTTTTTTGCTTCTTCTATACTAAGCTGAAGATAGTTGTTTAAGGTTACATCCATATAACTAAATGGAAAAAGCCGAAGGTTTGTCGTTTCATTTTTTTTAAGATCGAAGAATAAAAAAGAATTACATGTGCCCGCCCGAAAACCGTAAACAGCCGAATAGCCAACTGTATAATCTTCAATAAAATTGTTATTGATCAAATTTCTGTATGTATCGGGAAATTTTAGTTTCAAATAATGCTGCCTGCTCATTAAAACAGGTTTATCTATTATTTTTTCAAGCTTGTTTTTTTCAAGTGAAACAAAATTTTTATTTCTGTTAGATGAATAAGATGGATGCAATCCAACCACTGCTTTTTCTGAAATATTTTTTATTAGCTCTCTGAATTTTTTATTTCTGGACGATGGATTCTTATCAAACCTTCCATACAATCCCATATTAAAAAAGAAAACAGGTTTTTTTGTTTTGATAGTAGAAAATATGTAATCGTACGTATCAAATATGTCTTCTTTTTTATTTGCTAAAGTGAGCAATTGCCTTTTTGTTTCATTAACATCTAATTGAAGCATTTTTTTTGAGATTCCTCCAATCACTCTGCCTGCATTCCTGTTTTTATACGCGTACGCAACATCAATATCGAAGCTTAAGCCAAATTTTGCAGTATGTTTTTTAAATTGAAGTGATGGAAGTTTTCTTAATAAAATATCCTTTAATAACTCCATCCATTGTTCAATTATAGGCGTATCTAAAATTTTGAGCTTATATAAGATACTGTTTTGATAATTATAATTTTTGTGTTTATCCAAAGGTTCATTCAAATATTCTTCATAACGGCTGAGTAAATAAAATATCGCTGCAAATATGTCAAATTGCAAAGCGGCTTTTTTATTGTGCGAAAACAAAACGGGAAGATTGTTGTAAGCACTTTCGTTCAGAACATTTTTTTTTATATTGTTTTCAAAAAGTAATTCTTCAGCATAAAAAAATAATTCTTCTGATATATTTTCTTTTCCATATACAATTTTTAATACAGATGTGTTGCTGATAAATGCTTCTTTATTATTTGTAATTGAATATTCAATACCTAATCGCTCATCAAAAACATATTGCATCACATATCGGATGCGGTTGGTAATATCTGTCGTATAGATCAATAACATCAATCAGCCAATACTTTTGAATAAAATTCAATCAATTTTTTTTCCTCGTTTCGCCAGTTCAATACTTCACTTGCAATAGTGCAATTGTGTTTTAATTTATTATATACAACCGCATCATTCAATAAAAGATTGAGTGCAATAATAATTTCTTTTTCCTCAATTGTATTTATTAAAACTGCTACTTCAAAATCATCGTTTATGTATTTATACTCAGGAAAGTTCATTGTTACTTGCGGAACATGTGCGTGCATGTAATCAAAAAACTTGTTAGCAAGCGAATAAATCTGATTTAATCCAACAGGCTCAACCAAATTAATTCCGATATAAGCTTGTTGTGTTATTGCAGGCAATTCTTCGGGCGCAACTTTTCCTTTTAGCAAAACTCTATATTGAAGGTTTTTCTCCGCAATCATTTTTTTAATTTTCTCATAAACATTTCCATCGCCGTAAATATGTAAGACTGCATCTGCGCTTTGCATGGCGCTTATTAAATTTTCAAGGCCCCTGGCTTCGTTCACAGCACCCTGGTATAAAATAACTTTATTATTTTGTTTACTCGCCTTTGGCGTAACTGGTTTTTTCTCAATAGGTACATTACGTATCACTTCATAAGCAACATCATATCTTTTTTTAAACTCTTCAGCAATTGAATAACTAACTGTATAACCATATTTGAATTTTGGTACAGCAAATCTTTCAATTTGCATCCATATTTTTTTTACAGGCGGCCTTGTTATGACTTCTTTCATTTCTGTAAACAATTCATGTGCGTCATACACTCTTTTTTTCTTTCTTAATTCGGAAGCGAAATAACAGGGTAAAATAGTATCAAGATCAATTGCGCAGATCAAATCCATTTTTATAAACAGCAGATAAAAAAATAAACGCAAATTGTATTCGGTATAGAACCACAACCTTTTCGTAAAAAAGCATTGTAATCTTTTTTGTTTAAATGCTTCCTGTTTTAAAATGATTGAATTTTTTAATTTTCGGCCAACGAGCAAAACGTCATAACCGGCAATAGCCAGCGAAGTACATATACGCTGCATGCGCTGGTCGTAGCTTAAATCGTTAGTAACAGTAAATACAATGCGTTTCAAAAAAATTATTTGTGCGGCAATTTATCTTTTCTTTTTATACCATAATTCCACCTGCACAACTCCTTCATTAATCATGTTAATTCTTTTTGCAGCTTTTTTACTCAGGTCAATTATTCTGCCTTCTGCAAACGGACCGCGATCCGTAATGCGCACCTTAACTCTTTTATGATTTGTGAGATTTATAACTTTAACTTTTGTTCCTAATGGTAATGTTTTATGTGCTGCAGTTAACTTATGCTGACTGAATTTTTTTCCGTTCGCCATTGGCTTATGCACAAACTTATCAGCATAATAAGAAGCATTGCCGGTTTCAGTAATATATTTTGAACAGGAGGTGAGCAATATGAAAAAAGTGAATAAGCCAAAACTATAAAGCAAGTTATTTTTCATGTTGAAGTTATGCAACCTCTTCTTCCATTTCAAAATTCATTTCTAATTGCGCTGAGAGTATATTAAAACTTTTTCTATGGTACTTGCACAATCCGTGTTCTTCTATTGCACGGCGATGTTCAGGTGTACCATAACCCTTATTTTGTGCCCAGTTATAATGCGGAAATTCATCATGCAATTGGCACATAAATTTATCGCGATAAGTTTTCGCTAAAATGCTTGCAGCAGCAATGCTTGCATAAATACCATCGCCTTTTATAATGCATGTATGCTGAATGTTTCTCCACGCAGTAAAACGATTGCCATCCACTAAAATTAATGCAGGTTCAACAGGTAATTGTTCCAGCGCCTGGTGCATCGCTTTAAAAGATGCACGCAAAATATTTATGATATCGATCTCATAATTGTCTACCATGGAAACCGCATAGTATAAAGCTTTTTTCTCAATGTATTTACGAAGCTTTTCCCGCACATCAGCATCTACCTGTTTGCTGTCATTCAATTCGGGATGGCGAAAACCTTTGGGTAAAATAACAGCAGCAGCGCAAACCGGCCCTGCAAAACAACCACGGCCAGCTTCATCGCATCCGGCCTCAACAATTCCTTTCCTGTAACAAGATTTTAGCACTGCTGGTAAAATATTTCGGGCAAAATAATACAATCAATTTTTTAAACCTGCTTTTATCAACGGTTGTTAATAAAATTTATGCACAAACCCTGCATGGAGCCTGTAATGTTTAACTGAAATAAAAGACATAAATATGCTGATTAAAATAAAAGCTGTACAAAGATGAGTGAGCAGGAGTTTGGCCTCCATCTCTAAACGAGAGAATGAGGGTGAGGTTAAATTCTGTAATTTCAATTTTCTATAAGAATATATTCATGACAATTGCAAAAAACTATTTCCAGCGTTTGAAACCCTTTAATAAAAAGTATACTGAATCTGTAATTCGTTTCAACCCGGCTATCGAAGTAAAAAGAAAAGAACCGGAAGAAATTAAAGTTGATGTGTACGATTATAATGCTTCCAAAGTTGAACACCATGAATTTAACAGTGTTCATCATTGCAATAAATTTAAAAGTAACGGACATGTTACATGGATAAATATTGATGGTTTACGCAAAGCCGATGTAGAAACGATTTGTAACGAATATGATGTTCACCCATTGTTGATAGAAGATATTTTAAGCGTTGGCCAGCGTGCAAAAATGGATGAAACAGACAATGCTATTTTCTGTTTGCTCAATATGATCTATTACAACAAGAAAGAAAATTGTATTGAGCAGGAGCAAGTAAGCATTGTATTAGGTAAAGATTATGTGTTAAGTTTCCAGGAAGAGGCTAACCGCGATGTGTTTGATCCGTTGCGGGATAAGTTAAAAGTTACGGGAAGTAAGCTGCGAACTGCTGATGCTGATTATTTATGTTATTCTTTAGTTGATATAATTGTTGATGGTTATTATTCAATCTTGGAAGAATTAGGTGAGCATATTGAAACACTGGAAGAAGATATAATTCATCGCGGAGACGTGCATTCACTGGCTTTGATCAATAACCTGCGAAAAGAATTGATTATTTTAAAACGAAGCGTACTGCCTGTGCGTGAAGTGGTAAATGGTTTTTTACGCAGTGATAGTGAGTTGCTGAATGAAAAGATCATTCAATATTTTAAGGATGTGTACGATCACATTGTACAGGCAAATGATTTGGTTGAAAATTATCGCGATATGATGATGAGCTTGCAGGATCTTTATTTAAATAAGGTAAACCTGCGCATGAATGAGGTGATGAAGGTAATGGCTATTGTAACTTGTTTGCTGGCACCTGCAACTGTTATCGGTGGTATTTTTGGAATGAACTTTCAAAGCATTCCTTATATTCATAATCAATATGGTTTTTGGATAGCAGTCTCCTTAATGTTATTAATTCCTTTATGGATGATTTATCTGTTTAAAAAACGCGGATGGTTTAAAAGTTAATTTTTTCGGGTTACCAACTGCAAAGTTCTGCATCACCTGTTGCGTCGCATCACTTAAACTGTAATATTTCCATTAAAAAAAAAGGCAAAGCCCTTGTAAGCATTTTTACAAAAGCTTTGCCCGGCACGATTGAACCAAAATTAACCCAACTATTTTACCTGTAATAATGTTGAATCCTTAGGTCGTGTTGTATCGCTTGGAACTGTGTCCTTAGCAATATAAGAAGTGTGATTATTTAAAGGAAGATTAGATTTACTGTTGCTAAAATTTGCAACACAAATTCCAACTGTACTCATCACAACTGCTGCCGAAAAGAGGAACTTTTTCATGGTTAATTGTTTTAAAGTGAATAAAAGTTTAAGTCGGTTCTACTTAGCAACAACTTTGCCATATTTGAGATTAGTGCAATTAATTTTATAAGGCTTTTTTTCATTAACAAACTAAAAAGTATCTATTTGGATTATGTAGTTGAAAGCTTGCATAAAACGTATGTTGTATTTAATTCTTTTGTTAAAGCGCAGATATGAAAGCATGAAAAATTTTTACTTGTTATCTTGCATCAATGCCATTTAAATTAGTATCTCCATACAAGCCAAGCGGCGATCAACCGGAAGCAATAAAACAATTAACACAAGGAATTAATGATGGTGAACACTATCAAACATTGCTGGGTGTAACAGGAAGCGGGAAAACATTTACCATGGCTAACGTTATCCAAAATGTACAGCGGCCAACATTAGTATTAACCCATAATAAAACATTAGTAGCGCAATTGTATGGTGAATTCAAACAATTTTTTCCTGACAATGCTGTTGGATATTTTGTAAGCTATTATGATTATTATCAGCCTGAAGCTTACATGCCTGTTAGTGATGTGTATATTGAAAAAGATTTGAGCATTAATGAAGAGTTGGATAAACTTCGTTTGCAGGCAACAAGCGAATTGTTAACTGGCCGGAGAGATATAATTGTTGTTGCAAGTGTAAGTTGTATTTATGGTATCGGTAATCCGACAGATTTTGAAAATGGTATTGTTAGAATTGCAAAAGGCCAAACCATTTCGCGGCAAGGATTTTTGCATTCTTTAGTGAACAGTTTATATAACAGAACGCAGGTTGAATTTAAACGCGGAACATTTCGTGTGAAAGGAGATACGATTGATATCAATCTGCCTTATGTTGATTATGGCTATCGCATCACTTTTTTTGGAGATGAGATTGAAGACATTGAAACAATAGATATACATACCAACAAGCGGATGCTGAAGATGGATAATGCTGCCATCTTTCCCGCTAACTTATATCTTGCTCCAAAAGATATGATGCAAACTATTTTGTACGAGATACAAGATGAAATGCGTTTGCAAACAGAATATTTTAAAAGCACCGGCAAATTAATAGAAGCGCAGCGTTTAAAAGAAAGAGTTGAATACGATCTCGAAATGATTCGCGAATTAGGTTTTTGCAATGGCATTGAAAATTATTCAAGATTTTTTGACAGAAGGCAGCCAGGCACAAGGCCATTCTGTTTGCTTGATTATTTTCCTAAAGATTTTTTAACCATCATTGATGAAAGCCACCAAACTGTTCCGCAGATTGCCGGCATGTATGGCGGAGACAGAAGCCGTAAATTAATATTAGTTGAATATGGTTTTCGATTGCCAAGCGCATTAGATAATCGTCCGTTAAATTTTCATGAGTTTGAAAACATGACCGGTCAAACAGTTTTTGTTAGTGCCACGCCGGGAGAGTATGAGTTAGAGAAGTGCGGAGGCGTAGTTGTTGAGCAGGTTGTTCGCCCAACAGGTTTGTTGGAACCGCCAATAGATATACGTCCAAGCGTAAACCAGATAGATGATCTGTTAGATGAGATTGATAAGCGCGTTACAAAAGGCGATCGTGTTTTGGTAACAACATTAACCAAACGCATGGCTGAAGAAATGGATAAATATTTAAAGCGCATCAACATCAAATCAAAATATATACACAGCGAAGTTGATACTTTAGAGCGCATAGAAATATTAAGGCAATTGCGCTTAGGCGAAATTGATGTGTTGGTTGGTGTGAACTTATTGCGTGAAGGTTTAGACCTGCCTGAAGTTTCACTCGTTGCAATTCTTGATGCGGATAAAGAAGGTTTTTTACGCAATGAAAGATCGTTAACACAAACAGCTGGCCGTGCTGCACGTAACGTTGATGGTCTCGTAATTTTTTATGCAGATACGATGACGGAAAGCATGCAAAAAACCATTGATGAAACAAACAGAAGAAGAGAAAAGCAAGTTGCTTACAATACAGCACATAACATCATCCCAAAAACAATTAAGAAAACAAAAGAGAATGTTTTTGCACAAACATCTGTGTTAGATATCAAAGGTTACGATTCTAAAAACCCGTATGCTATTCAAGGTGATGAAGACATCGTAAAAACATCTGCAGCTGAAGAGCAATCCATTTATAAAACAATCCCTCAAATGGAAAAAGCAATAGCTCAAACAAAAAAACAAATGGAAAAAGCGGCAAGGGATTTAGACTTTATTGAAGCTGCAAAACTGCGTGATGAGATGTTTCGCATGCAGAAAGAATTGGAAGCAATGAAGTAAGCAGGTTGCTTCATTGTTTTTTATATTTGGCATAGCGCTTAAAGGTCTTATATGCAACAAAACTATCCTGTCATTATCTGTGGCGCCGGCCCAACCGGTTTAATGTTGGCTGCACAACTTATTCGTTTCAATATTAATTTTTTAATCATCGATAAAAAATCTGCGCCGACAACTGAATCGAGAGCTGTTGTAGTGCAGGCACGAAGCATGGAAATTTATGAGCAGATGGGTTTGAGTGATGAGATTATGGCCAACGCTCAAAAAACAGATGGTATCTGCTTCTGGCGCCACGGGAAAAAAGTAA
>JAFBAF010000035.1 GCA_019247895.1 Parafilimonas sp.
ACACCGGTTACTGTAAATTTTGGAAATGCACTCGATAATCAAAACAGTAAAGTTTGGATTCGTATTACAACGTTAAGTGCAACGACAGGCAGTGGAAGTCGTGCTTCAACAGGAATTGATGATGTACAGATCACATGGCAATAAAGCCTATCCTAATCCTTTCCAAGGAAAGACTTACTTTGACAAATAGAGTTGCTGCTCATTTCAATACAAAACTTTTCCAATCAGCAAGCAATTGTTGTTCCGTTATACCAAGTGCATCTACAATTTCCTGCTTCTTATTAAAGGGAAGCAGTTGCTTTAATTTTTCCCTTCCATAATTCTTATCAATAAACATAACAACAGAGCCGGACAAACCATATTTAAGTTTGCCTGTCCAGAAATCATCGAGGGTTTTTGGATATTCATTGCTTATTACTGCAGCTTTTACCTGCGCTAATCTTTCTGAATCTAATTGCCCTGAAACATATGTAGCCAGTCCTTCCACGAACCAATCAATGCCTTGCACATCACTAAAGTCAGGACTCTTGTTTAACTGGCCATGATACACATGCACTAATTCATGTGTTATCAATCTTTGTGTATTAAGTGTATCTGAATATTTATGTTCACACGCTTCTTTACTCCATTGCATTGGCGATATCATGTCAAGTTTCCGGGCAACACCACTTGCTACCATCCAGCATTCGGATTTAAAATTTGGCATTTGCCATTCTTTCTGCCACTGTGTATCAAGCTGTGCTCTTGTGTAATAAACAAACACATCAAAGTGCTGATGAAAAGTATCGCTGAAAAAATTAAAGACCGCATGTTCGCCATTGTTTATGAGGTATTCATAAGCCTGCATATTTAGTGTATCCTTCTCTGTGTAATGAATGGTATAGTTCTTTTCAGAAACAGCAAACCATTTATCCTGGCCTTCTGTTATAAACGCGACCTTGATGAAGAGCAGTATAAAAACAATAATTTTCATATTATTTTTTTTCGATGTGATCAGGTGAATGGTTCAAAGCAATCATAATTTCTTTGCCTGAATATCTTTCCATCTTTAAACTGAAAAAACTGCGCAAAATAAGCGGTCATTACATCACCTGCAGCAAGTTTACCTAACGGAATGGCAAGTGTGCCTTTCCACACCGCCTCAATAATAACAATGTCATTCATTTCATAAGCATGCACAATTTCATATTCTTCTTTTTGCATAACATTCTTTCCTCTTTCAGAAGCGTTACGCAAATCTGTCAAACTTCTTTCTGCAATAATTTTTGTTATTGCATTCGGATACTCGATCTGCAACACATCAGGATGATAAAATTTTAACACGTCTTCAAAAGCTGCACGGTTTTCAAGTGCTTTTAGAAATGCTTCAACTATTTGAAGATTGCTCATGTTTTGTACCATTTATTTTCAATAAGGATAATTTAAAAGCATATGCACATGCTCTATTCCGTCTTCATCATACCGTTCACCAATAATTTTAAAACCAAAGGATTCATAAAATTTTAAAAGATAACATTGTGCACCGATCTTAATCGGCCCATCGCCAAAATAATGTTTGCATAGATCAATTGAACGTTGCATTAATTCTTTTCCCAAACCTTTGCTTCTGTGTTGCGATGATGTTACAACTCTTCCGATGGAAGCCTCTTTATAAATATATCCGGGTGGCACTAACCGCGTATAAGCAACAAGAATCTCATCTTTAAAACCCATGAAATGCAGGCAACCTTCATCTTTATTATCTGCATCCTGGAAAACGCAATTTTGCTCTACTACAAAAACAGCATTGCGCAGTTGCAATATTTTATACAATTCGATTGGTGAGAGATCATTGAACGGTTTACAATACCATTTAATATTCATCCGCGTATATTATGTTTTTAATTTGCCACATGGAATTCACCATAAATTTATCGCTGTGCTGGTATAAAGTTGCCCGAAAATTTATGGCTCATTTCATATCATTACAAAATACAAATGAAGATAATTTTTGTTGATGAACTGTTAAGAAAGATAAAAGCGATTTTAGATAATAAATATTTTGAAATAGAATTGCACATGAACTTTTTCGCATACGCCCGTTATTTTTTTACTGCTGTTTTTTTTGTAGGTTCATTTAATGCGCAAACACAAACACCAACTTTAGCTTCCGTTCAAAACTCAATTACAACACTGGCAGACAACTTTCCGCAGGAAAAAATTTACATGCAGTTTGACAAACCTTCTTATGCGCCGGGAGAAACCATTTGGTTCAAGACATACATAATGGCCGGCGCAGATCCATCGCTGATAAGTAAAACAGTGTATGTTGATTTTTTAAACACTGACGGAAGAATAATAAAGCACTGTGTATCGCCGGTTTTGCAATCAGGTGCAGCAGGCGATTATGATATTCCACTTGAATTTAAGGATGATATAGTTTATGTAAAAGCTTATACAAAATGGATGATGAATTTTGATTCTGCTTTTTGGTTCAGAAAAACAATTCACATTATACAGTCAAAACCCGCTGCAAAAAAGCAGTTATCGCCTGCAACTAAAACTGCTATTCAATTTTTGCCTGAGGGTGGCTATATGATAGAAAATATTGAAAGTAATGTTGCTTTTAAAGCTGTGCATTTTGACGGTTCGCCTGCATCAGTAAAAGGTGAGGTTTTCAATGATAAAAATCAGCAGGTTGCAGAAATGAAAACAGTACATGATGGCATGGGAAGTTTTTTGCTGAATCCAAAAAATGGTGAAACTTATACAGCGAAATGGAAAGATGATTTAGGCATCAGTTATCAAACAAAATTGCCGGTTGCAAAAAATGAAGGTGCATTGTTCAAAATTAATTGGCAACCAACTGCACGCAGTTTTCTTATTCAGCGTACAGAAAACGCCGGCGCCAATTTTCAAAAGTTATATATTGTTGCAACCATGCAGCAACATCTTGTTTATGCTGCTAATGTAAATCTATCGCAGGCTTTTATAACCGGCGGCGCAATTCCTGTTAGCAATCTGCCCTCGGGAATTTTGCAAATCACTTTATTTGATTCTAACTGGAATGCTATAGCAGAGCGCATTACATTTATTAACAATAACAATTATTCCTTTGAACCGGAAGTTGGTTTTGCGCAGTTAGGAACTGACAAGCGCAAACCAAATACTTTGGTAATTGAAACGCCGGATTCTATAAGCGCTAATCTTTCTGTTGCAGTTACAGATGCAGGCATCGGTATTGACAGCAGCGATGATATTATTTCAAGATTGCTGATGACAGCAGATATTAAAGGCAACGTTTATCATCCTTATTATTATTTCACCAATAACAATGATACACTGCAACAACAACTTGATCTTGTAATGCTAACAAACGGGTGGCGGCGCATCCCATGGAATAATGTAGTGTACAATAAATATCCTCAGATTAAATATCAAAATGATACAGATTATTTAAGCCTTTCTGGAAAAGTGTATGGCGCAACATCAGGCGATTTAAAGGCAGGCGCATTTGTATTAATGATCATTAAGAATAATCTTGATACAGCTAATCATGTTGAGCAGGCTGTGGTAGACAATTCAGGAAATTTTTCTAACCCTGATATTATTTTATATGATACATCAAAAATTTATTACAGGATATCAGGCACGCAGGGTTTTGCAAATTCATCTGTTGTAAGTTTCAACAGCAGTTTGCCTTCAACCAAACTTTTCCCGGCTGACACTGTAAACAATGCGTATTATGCCGATACTGCCACAGAAAATTATAAACGCAGAATTGCGCAGGAGCAAATGCAGCTTTTGAAATTACAACAAGGCACTACACTTGAATCGGTAACTGTAACTACAAAAGCAAAAAGCCCTTTGCAAATAATGGATGAAAAATATACATCTGCACTTTTCAGCGGCAGTGATGCGTACCAGTTTAATGTATTAGATGATCCGCTTGCAAGAAGTGCAATGAATGTATTGCAATATTTACAAGGTAAGGTAGCGGGCTTAACGATAACAGCGCCGGCAGGAATTAATGGCACAGGTTCAGCCACATGGCGCGGCGGCAGCCCGTCTTTTTTTTATAATGAATCGCCTGTTGATATAAGTTATCTATCAAGTATTAATATGAGTGATGTTGCCTATATAAAAGTTTTCCGTCCGCCTTTTTTCGGAGCGATAGATGGTGGTGCTAATGGTGCTATTGCTATTTATACGCGCAAAGGCAATGAAGGCATTAAAACCGATAACAGCAAAGGCATACCATACAAAGTAGTGATTGGTTATACCGCACCAAAAGAATTTTACTCTCCCAATTACGATACATATAATGAAAAGAATGAACAAAAAGATATGCGTACCACTTTATATTGGGCGCCAACTATTATCACTAATCCCGGCAGCAATAAAGTGCGCATTAAATTTTATAATAACGATTTCTCACAAAGCTTTCGCGTAATAGTTGAAGGTATGACAACAGATGGAAAGCTGGCGCACATTGAGAAGGTGATTGAGTAATAGTTGTTGGTAAGGAACACCAACAACGGCGAAAACAAATAACCATGCATGTGGCAGCGGCGGTTATACGCTTTGTAACGATACACCCATTCCTCAATAATTTAAAAACTTGTTATGAAACTATTTTTTACAACTTTAATGCTTGTTATAATTTACTTTAAAGTATCTGCTCAATCCGGATCTATAGATTATAGTTTTGGCGATAGCGGTAAGGTAATAAGCGAATCGTATCAAGGAGTTGGTTATGCAAGCTTAATACAACCAGATGGTAAAATTATAATTGGAGGCGCCGGAAATTATTCAAAAGACAATTTATCAATTGCCGGCTCTTTACTTGCACGATATGATTCAGACGGCAATCTTGATTTCGATTTTAAAGATAGTGGGCGTGCAATTTACAATTTAAGAGATACATTTCTTTCCAAAACCATTTACGCAATTGCCCTGCAATCAGATGGTAAAATTATTGCAGCAGTGTCAGGTTAAGTGGCAATATTGCAGTTATGCGTGTTAACGCTGATGGAACTTTGGATAATAATTTTGGTGACAAAGGATTAGCCTTAACATCAATTGCACAGAGCCTTACAATAGGGAGAGCTATGATATTGTTTTCGGATGGAAGAATTTTAGTAACCGGAGATGTGTATAACGGAATAAATGATAATAACCGATCATTCATCGCATGTTATAAACCTGATGGTTCCCTGGATGAAGATTTTGGTGATAAGGGAATTGTAATAATTGAACTTAATGATCCTATGGACATAAATGCTATTGCAGCAACTTCTGAAAATAAAATTATTTTAGGGGGCAATTATAAAACTTATTATAAGAACATTTTGCTGCGTTATAATAATGATGGAACAATAGACAAAACTTTTGGTACAAATGGTCTTGCAGAAATGTCTTTCCCTAAAAATATTTCTACTCCAACTATAAAAGATATTGCCATAACAAGCGACAATAAAATTGTTACAGCCGGCTATGGATATTTTATTTCTAATAATAGCGCAATTATGGTAAGTCGTTTTTCAGAAATCGGCGTCCCAGACAGCAGCTTTGGCACAAATGCCTATACTATTACAAAATATGATGGAGGAAATGCCTATGCTAATTCTATTGCTGTACAACCCAACGGAAAGATTATTGCAGGGGGTTATTTTAATTTCAAGGAAACCGGTTTATTTACAATTGCGAGATATACCGCATCAGGATTAATAGATTCCTCTTTTGGAAGCAATGGAATCGTAAACACATTTTTCTATGGAGACGATATCGGTTCGTCTGTTGTATTACAAAAAGATGGGAAAATTGTATTAAGTGGCTATGGTGTTATAGACAGTTTAGCAGAATATAAACCAAGAGTATGTATTGCACGCTATAATAATGATGATAAATCAAAACAACAAATCATCATTACAAAAATTCGCCGCTGGCTGCAGCACCATAATGGTTTTACCTGGGATGCAAACAGCAGCATACGCAACTATGTTGTGCAGCGCAGCTATGATGGCATACATTTCAGTTCAATTGCAAGAGTAAATTCATCCAACAATTCAAATTATACTTATCAGGATCAAACGCCATTAAAGGGTACAAATTATTATCGTTTACAAACAGCAAGTATCAGCGGTGCAGTTGCTTACTCCAATGTAATTGCTGTTTCAGATGAAAATGTATTAAATGTTTTCCTTTCTCCCAACCCTGCAACAAACAATTTGCAAATACAAGGCTTGCCATCAAACCAAAATATAAATGTTACAGTTGTTGATGTTACCGGGAATATAGCTATCAGCCAACAGCTAAAAGCTAATAGCTTGCCTAATTATAACTTAAATATTGCTGCACTTAAAACAGGAAATTATTTATTGAAGATTGAAGTAAATAATAATGTTGTTTACAAAAGGATTTGTAAAGGAATAACTTTAAATAACATTATTGAGTTTTTATAAAAAAAGCCCCGCCAAATCGCAGGGCTTTTTTTTATAAAGTTGAAAATTATTACTTCAAAGCATTATCTACATACGCTTGTATACCGCCTCCTTTTGCAGCGGCAATTTTTTGCAAACCAGCTTTTATTGCAGGATCAGTAAAGCTCCAGTATTGCTGCGGAATTGCATTTCTGAACGCAACTACTTTATCAATGCCATCTTTTATTTTCTGCGGGTCATTCAGCTTTGAAAGATAATTGCAGAAAGCCGGCGTTAAATTCAGCTTATTTTGTCCTAAAGGCAAAGCATCATATTTCTTTACCACCATATCATAATCTGATTCATCGCCTGCAGAAATTATAATATCATTTACTGCAGTTTCTAAATCTCCTTTTGCATCAGCGCTGTATTTTTTTGCAAGTGTATATGCATTTGCAGAATCTAACGCAGTTAAGCCTTGCAATGCTGCACCGGCAACGCTGTAAGATGAATCGTTGATGGCTTTATCGTAAATGCTTTTATATTTTAGATCTTTTGTTGAAGCCAGCATTGCAATAGCCCTTGACTTTGTTCTGTTGTGTTCATCATTCTGCGCAATGCGTTCAACTGTATTTAAAATATCCTGGTTTTGTAGTGCTGCAGGATTTGCTTTCAACTTGTCTAAAGTAAAACTCCTGATGCCATAATATTTATCATTCAAACCGAGGCTCAGATCGTACACCATATTGTTATCAGCGAAATATTGAATTGCTTCATGACGATCCATAAACAAAGGAGCATATTTCCACTGTGCTTTAAAATTATCTGCAGTTTTATGATCTGTTTTTTCGCACAACAAAATCTTATCGCCATCAAAATTTATCAAATCAGGTTTAGTTACATAGCTGAACGTAAATGTGTCAACAGGGTTTTGTATCCAAACCTGGTGACGAACTTTATTGGCACCGTTATAAATATCAATACTCACCGGCATTTTAAATATTTGCTGTGTTTGTTTTTGCTGAACAATAACTTTTGCAGTGTGCGCAGCATCATCATATACATAACTAATATCTAAAATTGGGTGACCGGTTCCATAATACCATTCGTTCCAATACCAATTTAAGTCTTGCCCGGTAACAGATTCAAATGCCAAACGCAATTGCTGTGCTTCACCATTTTTAAATTTATTATCAGTAAGATATTTATGCAATGAAGCATAGAAAGCATCATTACCTAAATAATGACGCAACATATTTAACACGCGGCCGCCTTTAGGATAGCTTACTGCATCAAACACATCTTCCTTATCAGCATAATAAAAACGAACCAGTTGTTTATTAGCACTGTTGCTGTTTAAATATTGCTGCATATCCTGGTAATTTTTTTCATCACCTTTGTCCTGCCCATATTTATATTCGTTCCAGATCGTTTCACTAAAATCAGCAAAGCTTTCATTCACGGTTATGTTTGCCCAGCTTTCGCAGGTAACCAAATCGCCAAACCACTGGTGAAACAATTCATGCGCAATTACATCTTCCCAATCATTGCCATCTTTTAGTTCACGTGCATTTTGATAAGCACCTTCTCCATGCAATGTTGCGGTTGTATTTTCCATGGCGCCACTTACATAATCACGGCCAACGATCTGGTCGTATTTCGGCCATGCATAATCAACGCCTAATGTTTCAGAATAAAATTTTATCATTTCAGGTGTATGGCCAAAAATGCCACGTGCAACAGGCGCATATTCTTTTTCAACATAATATGCTACATCTTTTCCTTTATAACTGTCTTTTATAATTGAGTAATCGCCAACGCCCATAAAAAATAAATAGGGCGAATGTGGCATATCCATTTTCCATGTGTCTGTGCGTGTACCATCAGTATTTTTCTTTTGACTAACAAGTAAACCGTTGCTTAATGTAACATATTTATCAGGCACAGTCATGCTGATTTGATCGGTACATTTTTGATTTGGTTTATCAATGGTTGGCATCCAAACTGAGTTATGTTCTGTTTCACCTTGTGTCCATATTTCAGTTGGTTTATCTTTGTCTTCACCACGCGGATTAATAAAGTATAAACCTTTAGCGCCGGTAATAGCAGCGCTGCCGCCTTCTTTCCATTCGTCTGGTTTTGAAACATAATCTATATACACCGTATAATTTTCATCAGCTTTATAGGTTTTGTTTAAAGTGATGCGCAAAAACATACTGTCGTAAGTATATTTTAGAGGCGTTGTTTTACCATTCACAAAAAGCGAAACTTCATTAATGTTCATGCCTTTTGCATCAAGCGTTAAAGAATCTGTAGGAAAAAAATGCGGGTGAACAGTAAGCCATTCTTTTCCGTACATGTACGATTTGCTGTAATCAAATCTCACATCGAGTTTAGTGTTTACAAGATCATTGATCTTGGTGGCTTCAGCACGATACAAGTGTTTCCACGAAGTATCCACCGGCGCATTATCATCTTGCGCAAAAGCTGCACTACAAATTAGCAGCGAAAGAAATAAAAATTGTTTTTTCATCTGATGTTTTTTGTTTTTTTTAATTGCCGATGGAATGAGCCATAAGTTAAACAGTTTAGAATTTGTTTATAGCTCATTTCCTAATTAATTTTTTCTGCATCATAGAATCGAAGATATAAAGCATTGATCTGAATTGACCAATACACATCATGTGCAAATTTTTAAAGTTGGCAAAAGTAAACGAGATATTATTTTGTGCCGCAAATATTATGTATAAATGGTTAAAATGCAAGAGGCAGCGGCTCTTCATATACAGCAGCAGCATTTTATAGTAGTTTTGCCACAAACACAAAGCAGTGTACTGTTTAAAAAACCGATCATGAAGTATCAGCTAAAATTTGTTACAGTTCTATTTTTTTTATGCATGAATTGTTTTGTTTTAATGGCACAGCAAAAACATTTTATTTATGTTCAAAGTGAAGACCGGCAACCGTTTGCAGTTGTGCTTGGCGGCAAGGTGTACAGTTCATCTGATTACGGCTATGTGATTATTCCAAAACTTGCTGACAGCACTTACAAGTTTGCTGTAAGCTTCCCGATGAATAAATTTCCTGATCAATATTTCACCTGTACCGTTAACAAAAAGGATGTTGGTTATACTTTAAAAAATGCTAACGACGGCTGGGCATTGCAAAATATGCAAACGCAAAAACTCGTCATGAACAGCACGGCTGTAACGGCTACTTCCAATGCTTTTGGCAATATGCTTTCTGATGTAGTGAATGATTCAACGCTCACAAAAAATAACGTTGTTCAACAACCGGTTGATACAACAAATAATGCAGCTGTTGTTGCCGGAATTATTCCAAATACTTCCGCAGATTCGCTTCAGGCACCACAAAAAATTTTTGAACAACAATTTGATACCGGAACAAATATGTTGTTTGTTGATAAAACAAAAAACGGTGTTGATACGATTAATGTATTTGTACCAAATGAAAACGTGAGCAACAATAATATAAATAATGCAACAACTGATCAGCAAAGATTAAATGCAAACGCAGTAGTAACTGCACCGGTTGTAACACCAGCATTTACTAATAATGACTCTTCTGTTGTTCAAAATAATTCAGCCGCATCAGAAAATGTTGTTTCAAATAATAATGAAATTCCAGATACCGCAACGCATGCTGTTGCCAACCCATTTTATAAACCCGGAGAAAATAATAATACTGTTATTAATTCTAATACCGTCAACCAAAACCAAACAACATTAACTGCCACCAGTAATGCTGTAAAAGAAGATTGCGGCAACATGATTTCCGATGAGGAATTGAATAAGCTTAAACGAAAGATGTTCGTACAAAATAACAATAACGATATGGTTCAATATGCTGTAAAATATTTGAATAAAAAATGCATCACAACAGGCCAGGTCAAAGATCTTGGTAATTTATTTTCAAGTGATGACGGGCGTTATTCTTTATATGACGCATTGTATAGTTTTACTTATGATTATGGCAATTATCCGTTATTGGCAAGCCAAATATTAGACCCGTATTATAAGAAACGTTTTGCGGCAATGCTGCGGTAACAACCTGCTATTTATGCATCGTTATTTTATTGAAGTAGCATATATTGGAACCCGGTATAGCGGTTTCCAGGTACAACTAAATTCAAATACTATTCAAGCCGAAGTTACCCGTGCATTAAGAATATTATTTAATAAAGATTTTGAATTAACCGGCTCATCAAGAACGGATGCTGGCGTGCATGCATTGCAAAACTTTTTTCATCTTTCTACCGACATAGAAATAAGCAATAATGTTGTTTATAACTTGAATGCATTATTGCCTTTTGATATTGTAGTAAATAAAATTTTTGAAACAAATATCAATGCCCATTGTCGTTTCGATGCACTCTCCAGAACATACCATTATCAAATTACAAGATTTAAAAATCCATTTTATTTTGAAAGGGCATATTATTTCCCTTTTGCTTTAAATATGGAATTGCTGCATGAGATGGCAGAAACAATAAAAAATTTCAACAACTTTACTTCTTTCTCAAAAAAGAAAACGCAGGTAAAAACTTTCACTTGCAACATTGAATATTCAAGATGGGTTTTCGATAAAACACTTTGGAGATACGAGGTAAAAGCAGATCGCTTTTTGCGTGGCATGGTAAAAGGTTTGACAGCAACAATGCTAAAGCTTGCAAAAAATAATCAAGGTAATGATGCGCTTATAGAGGTATTTGAAAAAAATAATCACGCTGCCGCAGATTTTTCTGTGCCTTCTAACGGACTTTTTTTAATAAATGTTGAATTAAAAAATGATCTTATCAAACATTAATATCAAAACTCACTGCGCTAACATTCGTTTATATCAATATCCGCATCGGCTTTTGTAAGCCATACTTAAATTCACTATTCCTAATTTAGCTTTTCTCCTAAGGGAGAGTTGAAGTCCATTCCTAATTTGAAAAACAATTTCTATGAAAACCAACCACACAGTGGTGTGTTCGGTGTTTTTTGCAATTTTCTTTTTATCTGTTGCTGATAAGTCAGATGCGCAGTTAAAAGCAGATTTTACATCTAATGTCCAATCGGGTTGTGCACCGCTGATTGTTGCATTCCAGGATAAATCTACAGGCAATCCGAATGCGTGGACATGGTCATTAGGCAACGGTGCAACATCAACTTATCAAAACCCGGTTACTACATATGTTGACCCGGGTACCTATACTGTAAAACTCTCTATTAAAGGTTCATCAGGAAAAGATTCGCTAAGCAGAACTTCATATATAACAGTTTATGCAAATCCGGTGGTAGTATTTAATGGATCACCAACGCAGGGATGTTTTCCGCTCGATGTAAAATTTACTAATAATAGCAAGGCTGGTTCAGGTACAATTACAAATTATTTATGGGATTTTGGTGATGGTTATATAGATTCTTCAACAACCGCTACGCATACTTACACTTCATCCGGAACATTTGATATTACTTTAAAAGTTACAAACAGTTATGGATGCTATACTGCATTAACCAAAAGCGATTTCATTAAAATTAACGACGGCGTAAATGCAGGCTTTAATCTTACCTCACTCGACGTTTGTAAAACACCGGCAAATGCCGTTTTTCAAAATACAAGTCAGGGTACAGGTGGATTAAGTTACGCATGGGATTTTGGCGATGGTTCAACTTCAACACAACAAAATCCAACTCATACTTACTCAACTTCGGGCAGTTATGAGGTTTTGTTAACGGTGCAATCCGCAGGCGGGTGTACAGACACTGCAAGTTTGCCTGTAAATGTTCATGTGCCAACTTCTTCTTTTACACATACAGCTGCAACTTGTTTAAATCAAATAATTCACTTTACAAATTCATCTTCACCAGCGCCTATTGAATCGCACTGGGATTTTGGTGACGGCTCAACATCAACAGATTTAAATCCTGACAAAGCTTTTACTAAAACAGGAAATTTTACCGTAAAACTTGTCAATATATTTTCTTCAGGTTGCTCAGATTCTGTTACCCAAACTATAAATATTGCAACAGCACCAACAGCTTATTTTACAGCTGATGATACCATACGATGTGATACGCCACTTGTTGTAAACTTTACCAATAAAACTTTAGGAAACGTTGCTAATTATACATGGGACTTTGGTGACGGTGATTTTTCATCATCAGCAAATCCCTCGCATACATACAAAAAACAAGGCAGCTTTACTGTTACGCTTACCGCAACCAACGCCAACGGCTGCGCAAATGTTCTTGAAAAAGTAAAATACATAAATATTCAACCTGTTAAGATCACCGGTTTTCCAAACTTACCTGATAGTGGTTGTATTCCACTAACCGTACAGCCTAAGTTTACGCTTAATATAAATTATAAAATAGCAAAATACACCTGGGATTTTGGAGATGGTACAACATCAAACGCTCAGTTTCCAACGCATACTTATTCAAAAGAAGGATTTTTTAATGTGAAACTGACTGTTGAAACAGAAGACGGCTGTTCAGATACATACACGCTTAATAATGCCGTGCTTGCAGGCCATAAACCAAATGCGCAACTTAGTAATACAAAGGATACTGTTTGTGCAGGTGAGTTTGCTGCGTTTAAAAATGAATCAACAAACGGACCGATCACATTTCTTGTTTGGGATGGAGGAAGAGTTTATGATGCCGTTTTAGGCGAATATTTTTACAAAAACTATTCTGATACAGGCTGGCAAAAAGTGAAGCTTATTGCTTACAATTACGGATGTCCTGATACTTTAGAAAAAGATTCGGCTATTTATGTTTTACCCCCTGCAGCAAAAATGGCTTTTACAATGCATTGTGATGATAAGCAGAGAGTAGATTTCCAGGATACTTCAGTTGCAGATATTACGCGTAAATGGGATTTTGGTGACGGCACAACATCAACTTTACAAAACCCTACGCACACTTATGCATCTCCGGGAGATTACACGGTGAGCTTATATGCTACAAACAATGCCTGCCATGATACTACCACTACAGCCATAAAAATTATAAATGAAGCAGGGAAAATTTCTATCACAGATTCTGTGTATTGCAGGGGAAATAACATTGGAGCAGATATATTAAATGTAAATGATGGCAATATAAAAAATACTAAATGGGATTTTGGCGACGGCACTATTATCACAGTAAACGGTGGTACTAAAGGAAATCACTCATATGTAAAAAATGGGAAGTTTAAGGTAAAAGCAACCGTAACAGACAGGAATAACTGCCAGTATTATTATGAAACCAAAGACTCGATAACGGTTTACGGTCCTCTTGCAAACTTTTCAACAGCTGTGCCGGGTGTTTGTGAAGGAAGTAATGTTATATTTTCAGATAAATCATCATCTGATGGTATTCATAACATTGTAAAATGGACATGGAACTTTGGCGATGGGCCGGATGTTGTTTATAATTCCGCAACTGCATTTTCGCATATGTTTTCAGATACTGGAAATTATTCAATCAGATTAATTGCAACCGACAGTTATGGCTGCAGCGATAGTTCAAGAAAAGGTAATTACATTTTTGTTACGCATCCTGTTGCCGGCTTCTCAATTTCTGATTCTATTGCATGCCCTGGTACTGATGTATTTTTTAAAAATACTTCGTATGGCGAAAATTTAGATTACCAATGGGATTTCGGAAATGGCATAAAAAGCAACCAAAAAAATCCGGACTATATTTTCAAAAACAGTGGTATTTATAATCCGGAATTATGGATAACAGATGTAAATGGTTGCCGTGATAGTATTGCAGTTGGCCAGCTTAAAATTTCTAATCCTGTTGCCAAATTTAATTTAAGCGATTCCACTTCCACCTGCCCGCCATTAACTGTAAACTTCCTTAATAAGTCAACCGACTTTACTTCGGTTAAATGGGATTTTGGTGATGGCAGCCCTTCGGTTATTGTTTCCCCATCACATATCTATACCTACCCGGGCATTTATCCAGTAAAGCTTATTGTGAATGGTTACGGCAAGTGTGCTGATACTGCTGCTATCAAAAACATAACCATCAAAGGCCCTACAGGTACCATCTCATATAAAACTTCTCCGGTTTGTTATCCAGATACTATTCAATTTTCTGCTTCAGCTAAAAATACACTTGTATATACATGGGATTTCAGCGACGGAAATACGGTTCAAACCTCAACAAATAAGATAAGTTATTCTTATAAGCCGGGAGAATTTGTTCCGAAATTGATATTACAGGATTCAGGCGGTTGTAAAGTATCTATTAAAGGTGAAGACACTCTAAAGATTTATGATGTAAAGGCAAATGCAGTTTTAGCAGGTAATCCGGCTTGTACTTTGGCAGATATACAGTTTACCGATGCTTCCACATCCGGAGATGCGATTATACATCATTACTGGTTTTTTGGAGACAACACAACAGTTGATAAAAGTTCAACCACACATAGCTATAGCAAGCCAGGAGTTTACAATGCTTATCTTATTGCAGAGACCAAAATTGGTTGCCGCGATACATTTGATATTCCTGCAGGTGTGCAGGTTTTGCCAACCCCGCAAATAACTATAATCGGAGATTCATCGCTTTGTGCTAATGCTTCTGCAGCTTTCGCCGGAACTTCCGCCACAAAAGACAGTACGATAAAATGGAACTGGGATTTTGGAAATGGAAGAAACGCATCAGGCCAAAACACTTCTGCAGTATTTAATACCAGTGGCAATTATATAATAAAATTAATAGGTTCAAATTCCGGCGGTTGTTCTGACACTACAACAGCAAAAGTAAAAGTAAACCCATCTCCAAAAATAAATGCGGGCAGGGATACGATTGTTTGCCAACATGGAACTTATGAATTGAATGTAACCGGTGGTCAAACATATGTATGGTCCGGACCAGGGTTAAGTTGTACAAATTGCGCCTCTCCTACCATAAATCCTGATGCATTTTCATCCTACAAGGTAATTGGCACAGATGCTTTTGGATGTTCCGGTAGCGATTCGGTTAACATCAACATTATAACACCAACGAAAATGAGTGTATTCGGTGGTGATACGATTTGTGTTGGTGAAACAGCACAGCTTTTTGCACAAGGCGCTGATACATATCAATGGTTCCCGTCAACTTATCTTGATAATGCCGCTTCAGCCAGGCCAATTTTTACAGCTGTAAGTGATACAACCATTAATTATAAGGTTGTTGGTTACACTGCTAAGAATTGTTTTACAGATACGGGTTATGTTTCAGTAAGAACTTTTCCCAAACCACAAATAAATATTGTACAGGATGAAATTGTTTTAAACGTAGGTTCATCAGTACAACTACATGCTGTAAGTTCTAACGATGTAATTGCCTGGCGCTGGCAACCACCGCAAGGTTTAAGCAGTACATTAATAGCAGATCCTGTTGCTTCTCCAAACCAAACAACTACTTACTCGGTGGTTGCATCCAATGGCGGTTTATGTGTAAGCCGTGATCAAATAACAATAAGAGTTGTGTGTGGAAACTCAAATGTATTTATACCAAATACCTTCTCACCAAATAATGATGGTGTAAACGATGTGTTCTACCCCAGGGGTAAAGGTTTGTTCAATGTAAAATCATTTAGAATCTTCAACAGGTGGGGGCAGCTTGTATTTGAACGCTCTAATGCGGCACCTAATAATGCCAATGATGGATGGAACGGAACATTTAACGGAAAACCGTTAGCACCTGATGTTTATGTTTATGTAATTGAGATGCAGTGCGACAATAATTTAATTGTTCCATTCAAAGGGAATATCACGTTAATAAGATAATAGAAAAAAATAATCGGTTGGCGCTGTTTTTGCTAAATTGCAGCGCCTACGCCGATGAAAACTTCCTGCACTTCTTATTTAAGAAAATCCTTGTGTTTTCTGGTCGCTTTTATGTGCATAAAAGCGAAGGCGCAGTTGCATGCCGATTTTACAGCAAGCACACAGCAAGGTTGCTCTCCATTATTAGTTCAGTTTACAAATACGTCAACCGGCGATTCCCTTCAATATTTTTGGGATTTGGGTAACGGGGCTACTTCAACATTATCAAACCCCGGGGCTATTTATATATCACCCGGCAGTTATACTATTACTTTACACGTAAAAAATTCTTCAGGGGAAGATTCAACTATCAAATCAAACTATATAACTGTTCATGAAAACCCGTCTGTTGATTTTAATGCATCACCTACAACAGGCTGCGCTCCATTAAACGTAAATTTTACAGATAAAAGTAAAGCCGGTGAAGGAACAATTACAAGTTGGATATGGGACTTTGGCGATGGCATTATTTCAACTGAGCAACACCCATCGCACATATATAACGTTTCAGATACG
>JAFBAF010000119.1 GCA_019247895.1 Parafilimonas sp.
CTTAAAGTAGCAAATAAAGACCATTGTATGCAATTGATTAAAAAAGATGCGGTGTCGCTCCAGCTAAAACCAACATATAAAGCGCCGATCGATGCAAGCAGTAAGCCATAAAAAGTCTTTTCATCTATCTGTTTAAGAAAACATGAAAACAGTATGGAAATAAATCCTAAAGAAAGTCCTATGGTTAAAGCAAGTGTCATTGTAGTTTATTTTAGTTGACTGATTAATTGAAATATTGAAGGTTTTTAATTTTCGATAACTTCTGAGCGTGGAAAGAATTTTTTAAACGCGAAGTGATAAATTTCGGTGTCATTGGATCGTACAGGATATGCGTTAATAAAAAGCCATCCTTCCTTACCCATAAAGTTCAATGCATCAATTATTGTGTTGAACTTTTTGAATTTACCGTCGTAGCCTTTAAGCCGTGTATCTTTCCAATAACTTTTTTCCTCGCCAAAGTCAATATCAATAGTGACCTTGTTACTGAGAAGCCGTGGCGTTGCAATAACCTGGCAATACTGCTCAATTTTTGAAGTATCGGCTTGAGCGAGCAAAGCAGTAGATAACATTAAGCAAAGAGCTATATAGATTGTTTTTTTCATTTTTATTGTTTTAATGATTGTTTGATTGTGTAAAATTAGAATGTGGTTAAAGCGTTCAAAGGACAGTTAGTGGTCAAAAACGGACAAGATAATTTGCAGGTCTTCTTTCTTATCTTTCGTTATAAAAATTATTGATCACGGTTTATTGTCTTATGTTTTGAACTAATTTATCCGTTCAAAAATTTCTGTTCTTCCTAACAATGATATACCTATGTAGCCTCTTACTTTTAAATTTTGGCCATTCAACGTGATCTTGCAGTCATAGGTTTTTCCACTTTCAGGATCATAAATTTTTCCATCCTGGTAGATGCCGTTTTTATAAACAAAGTTTGTGAAAAGTTCCACTCCTAAAAGTTCTCTTTCCTTTAAAGATGTATTTGGATTTTTTATGTCTTTTCTATTTGTTGAAGTCCAGATGGATTTGCCGAAATACTTGTTGTCTTTTTTATAGATCTCAATCTTTGCATCTTTTTTAGGTGACCAGTATATACCTAATATATTGTCCGCTTTATCGTTATTTGATTCAGCAAATGAAATCGTAAATAATGTGATTAAAATAAGAAGTAGACTAATAATCCTTTTCATTTTGTATGATTTAAAAATGTTTTGAGATTAATTATAGTCAAGTGTAAGCTTTACGCAGTTTTTAAAATTGTTTCCATACAAAACCGCAATTCTGTCAAGACAAACATTTATCGGGTATTGTTTTTTGGTTTCGCTGTAGTTTATTATGAATACATTAGTTAAAGCAGGTTGTTTTGAATTTCCCGGCACTAACACATGAAGTTCATCTATCTGGTCTTGTCTGAAATCTGCTGTTGCACACATGGTTAATCCATACTTTGATAAAATGTTCTTTCCATTAATCGAAACTGTGTTTATAGATTTTGGGAAAGTGCGCACATAGGTATCTAAAACGCTTGCCAATTCAAGTTCATTCACACTATCGCTCAATAACACGCCAATTTTCAGATTTTTTCTAAACAGTTTTTTTGATACAATTTTCGCAATAGTGCCTGCACCCACAACATCACTTTTATGATTGAGCTTAATATCTTTGTGCGGGTAATTAATATCAGCAAGAACGGCTTGCATGGTTTGTTCACCAAATAATTTTTTTATCACAGCAAGACTTCCTTCAACTGCATTCGACACACCGGCTGTACTAAATAGATTACCACTCTCGGTAACGCTTACATCCTTCACCCAATGCGCCTTCGGAAACCTTTTTTTAAGTTTTGCATAATCGGTAGCATGTGTGGTTAGTAATCTGCCATCGTAAATTCCGGTCGCTGCTGCTGTCGCCGAACCATCACAAACCGACAGGATAATATTTGTGCCGGTGTAATTACGTTTTATCCAGCCAACGGCTGCAGAATCAGGAGGTGCCATTAAGTGTGCAGTTATATTCGGAATAACGATAACATCGGCAGCAATGTGCAATGAATCTATTTCTGAAAAGGTGAAATGCGGAAGAATGAAAAGGCTGTTTATTAAAAGAATAGGTGACTTCTTTTGTGATACTACATATACATTGGCTTTTCCGGTTGCATTAAATAAA
>JAFBAF010000259.1 GCA_019247895.1 Parafilimonas sp.
CTTTTTGGCTTTCGCGCTGAACGATGATATCTGCCTGTATTTTTATTAAAGTTTGTTTCTCTTTAAACTCATTTATTATTACTGCGGTTTGATAAGGAATTTCTTCGCTGAATAAGTCATAAACTTTTTCACGTATCATCTCGCTTACAAAAAATTTCGTCGGCAAATCAGTTAATTCCTCTTCGTTGTAAAACGCTTCACCTTCTGGTAATAATTCAATTATTGATGATAAAAGCTCATCTAAATTCTTATGCGTTAATGCAGAAACTGCAATTATTTTTTTGTATGAAGATTGATTGAGTGTTGAAATAATTTGTTCTACTTTTTCTTGCTTTAATTTATCTGTTTTATTTAAAACAAGAATTGAAGGAACTTTTAAACGCATGTTTTGAAACAGCTCAAGTGTTTCATTCAAATCTTTTGTTGCATCAACTAATAACAAGGCAATATCTGCATCTTCCAAAGCAGATTTTACATTTTGCATCATGCGTTGATGCAGTTTATATTTTGGTTCGATGATGCCAGGCGTATCAGAAAAAATAATTTGGTATTCATCAGGCTTTGTAAGGAATGCTTTTATACGATGCCTTGTTGTTTGCACTTTCGATGAAACAATCGCCATTTTTTCACCAACCAAGGCATTTAATAAAGTGCTTTTGCCGGCATTGGGCTTTCCAAATATGTTTACGAAACCTGATTTCATTTGCTGAATAGAAAATCAACTGTACAAGTGTGCGACGCAACAGAAGTATAATAGATGTACAATTGATAAGTTCATAAAATAAAAAATCCCGCAAAGCGGGACTTTACTTTTGTTGCGAGGGGAAGGATCGAACTTCCGACCTTCGGGTTATGAGCCCGACGAGCTACCGCTGCTCTACCTCGCGATGTGGGCGGCAAAGATAAGGCAGCGATACTATCACACAAAACTTAATTCAGTTTATTTAGCTTTTCTTTTTAACCGTAGAACCGCCGCTTACATCAACCTGGCTTAAAGATGCGCCGCCGCTGTAATGTATGCTGCTGCCACCGCTTGCCGTTGCACGAATATCTTTACTTACATTAATGTTTGCAGAAGAGGCGCCTGTAGCTTCAATTTCACAATTTACTGCCTGCAAATCATCGCCTTTAAAATTGCTTGCACCGCTTGCATCTATGGCAAGCTGGTCTGCATTGCCATCAATATCTGTGACTGATGCGCCGCTAACATCAACATCAGCTTTTGGTGTACTTAACTTGCCTTTAAAATTACTGGCACCGCTTTGAGAAACAGTGAATGAAGAAGCAGTAATGTTAAGTTTTGCATTAGAGGCACCGCTTAATTCAAAATTTATATCACTTCCTTTGATTGTGCCATTCATATTGCTGGCGCCTGATAGTTCAAGTTTAAAATCGTTTATGTTAATTGGATCTGTTAATTCAACATTACATGCGCCAGACGCATCAAGAGATTGCAATGTTGTAAAAGTTACATAAGCACGAAGGTGTTTGTTGCCCCAATTCCAGCCATTCCATGCGCCATTCTCAACATAAATTTTTAATGTACCGTTTGATACTTCAGTTTTAATCCGGTTTGTTACATCCTGGTCTTCTGAACTTACTGCAACAGCTTGGGTATTGCCCTGTGATAAATATAGATTGATAGCACTTGAAACTCTTATTTTATTGAAAGAGCCAACATTGCGAACCTGTGCATTAGCATCGTGCACTACATTTTGCGCATTCAAATTAAAAGCGCCGATCATGATTAATAAGCAGAAAAATATCTTTTGCATAAAATGATTTTGTGTGAAACGTGTAATCATTTTAAAAGGTTACATAATTTGTAATTATTTTTGCAGCACAAAATCCTGAAGGTTCAAAAAACCTTCAGGATTTATAATCCCGGGGTGCTTTCTTAATTGAAGGCTGAGATTACACCCGTTGAACCTGAACAGGGTAATACCTGCGAAGGGAAGGTGAGCTTACACGCCGCACATTCTTCCGCATTATTCCTTGTTCCCATTTGTAACTTTTAAAGTTGATAAAATGAAAAAAAGCTTGGGGACAATTATTTTTTCATGGATTACAATAGTAGTAATAGCTCAAAATAATTTGCGTGGAATTGTTATTGATAATAATAATCATCTACTTAAAAATGCAACAGTAATTGTATCTGCTAAAAATTTTAAATCGGCAACGCAAACAGATTCGGCAGGACAATTCACATTTTCCAATCTTAAAATTGCATCTTATAATCTGCGTATTGAATTTATCGGTTTAATCACTTTTGATTCTACAATTCAATTGCAAAAAGATGTTCTATTAAATATTATTTTGGAAGAATCAACCGCTTACCTGGAGCCACTTGAGGTAAGTTCTCTTCGTGCATCAGATAAAGCGCCGTTCACTAAAACAAATATCAGCAAAACAGATATTGCAAATATCAATTTAGGACAAGACATTCCTTTCATCTTAAATCAAACACCTTCGGTAACCACAACAACAGATGCAGGAAATAGTGTCGGTTATACTGGCATTCGTATTCGCGGAACTGATGCAACACGCATAAATGTTACGCTGAACGGCATACCTTTTAATGACGCAGAAAGTTTGGGAACTTATTTTGTTGATCTGCCTGATTTTGTTTCATCAGCAAATTCTATTCAGATACAACGTGGCGTTGGAACTTCAACAAATGGTTCAGGCGCTTTTGGCGCTACAATAAACATCAGCACAAACGAAATTAATAAGAAAGCTTATGCTGAAAGTGATAACAGTTTCGGTTCATACAACACATGGAAAAGTACAATTAAACTAGGCACTGGTTTATTGCGAAATCATTTCACGATTGATGCGAGGCTGAGTAGAATTGAAAGTGATGGTTATATAGATCGCGCTTTTAGTAATTTAAAATCTTTTTATATTTCGGCAGCATACATCGGCAACAAAAATTCTTTGCGCTTAAATATTTTTTCCGGCAAAGAAAAAACTTACCAGGCATGGTACGGAATTCCTTTTGATAGTTTGCAAACCAACCGCACCTACAATCCTGCGGGAACAGAAAAGACAGGAGCACCTTACGATAATCAAACAGACAATTACCGGCAAACACATTACCAGTTAATTTATGATCACACATTCTACAGCAACTGGAAATTTAATACGGCCTTATTTTTAGTAAGAGGAAAAGGTTATTATGAAGAATATAAGGCGCAACAAAATTTAAATGATTATGGCTTGAATGATACTGCAGTTACTGATCTTGTGCGACAACTTTGGCTGGATAATTTTTTCTATGGACAAATAGCTTCAATTCAGTATAAAACTAAAAAAGATGAACTTACAATTGGCGGAAGCTGGACCAAATATGATGGAAAACATTATGACAAATTAGTTTGGAGTGAGGTGAAAATTCCTTCAAATTATCAATACAATTGTTTCCCGGCACAAAAAACTGATGAAAATATTTATGCTAAATGGATGCACAATCTTAATAGTCGTTTAAGCAGTTTTGTTGATATGCAATATAGAAACGTGCTGCATGATATGCGAGGATTTGAAGATAATCCAACACTATTTATAAAACGCAACTTTAATTTCTTTAATCCTAAAGTTGGCGTTGATTATAATCACAACGGATGGAATGCATATTTCAGTTATGCTATGGCACACAAAGAACCAAGCCGCGATGATTTTGAAGCAAGTGTTGATCAGCAGCCTAAAGCTGAAATATTGCATGATTTTGAAGCTGCAGTTGAACGCAAAATAAGCAAGTATAATTTTTCTGCCACATTTTATTACATGTTGTATAAAAACCAATTGGTATTAACGGGAAAAATAAATAATGTTGGGAGTTATACAAGGATCAACGTGCCGGATAGTTATCGTACAGGTATTGAATTACAGGCCGGCGCTGCGTTTACCTCATGGTTAAATGCAAGCGGCAATATTACTCTCAGCCGCAATAAAATAAAATCATTTACGGAATATTTGGATGAATATGATGCGGATTATAATTCTATTGGTCAACAATCTGTTGAACATAAGAATACAGATATTTCTTTCTCGCCAAACACAATCGCTTCGGCAACTGTAACTTTTATTCCTTTAAAAAATGCGCAGCTAAATTTTGTAAGTAAATATGTAAGCAAACAGTATTTGGATAATACACAAAATGATAATCGCAGGTTGCCATCATATTTTACAGAAGATTTTAGACTGAATTATGCTTTATACAAAAAGCTTTTTAATGAAATTGATGTTATTGTTCAAGTGAATAACATCTTTAATAAATTATATGAACCAAATGCAAACACTTATCCTTATATCTACGATGGTGATGTAATAAATGATAACTATTATTATCCTGCAGCGCCTGCAAATTTTATGGTTGGCTTGAATCTTAAACTATAAGCCTGGTGTATATCTACAACTAATATTTCAATTGGCTTAAATAAACAAGACTTTGCGGAATTTGTTCAACCGATCTTGAAGATTCATCTTCAATAAAATAATGTTTAATGCCAATTTTTTTTGCTTCCTTCATTATGCCAGCGATGTTTACATCGCCTTGCCCTAAAACCACATTTGTTTCTTCATCAGCGTGGCCATCCTGGCTGTTTGGTGTACCGGGTTTGCGATCTTTTAAATGCAATAAGCTAAAACGGGTTGGATATTTTTTTAATAGCGCTACAGGGTCTTGTCCCGGTTGTTTCACCCAAAATACATCCATTTCAAAGTTTACATATTGCGGATCAGTGTTTTTTACAAGATAATCGAATAAAGTTTCTTGTTCATAAGAACGGAATTCATAGCCATGTGTATGATAGCAAAAACTTAAACCGTTTTCACTTGCTAATTTGCCGGCTTTATTAAAAACATCAACTGCTTTCTTTGTATCATCAATTGTAAAATTATCTCCGTTGTGCGATATCCAAAAGCATACAATATATTTTGCGCCAAATGCTTTTGCTTCATTAACAGCAGCCTGCGGGTTTAGTGCCAGCGAATCAAAATTTGCAGCAATGCCAATCATTTTCAAATCATTTTTTTTCAAAAGATCTTTATATTCATTTAATGGCAAACCGTATGTGCCGCCACCTTCAATTTCATGAATGTTCCAGCTTTTTATTAAAGCTAAAGTACCCGCAACATTTGTTTTAAACTGGTTGCGCAAACTATATAACTCTAAACCAATTTCCTGGGTCATTGCTAACTTGCCTGAAATTAAAAACAGAGCGATGCATATAAGCTTTTTCATATTATATGATAAGGAGTGAGCTGTAAAGGAAAGTAAATTACTTTGTATCAAACCACACTTTAGTTTTATCGTCTGGTTTTGCATTGTAATTAATAAAAAGTTCTTCACCCTTTTTTATACTTCTTACTGTTTTTATCGTCATTAATTTTTTACCAAACTCCATTTCGTATTCGCAATTTGCGTCATAGCTATGATTATACAAAGAAATGTAACCTAATGCCATAGCAGCGCTTTTTTTATCATTTCCCCATTCAAAAACATAATGAAACAATAAAGTTTTTTCAATGGTTTTGCGTTCTTTTGGAGTTAATACAACGACCGGGGAAACTTCGATAATAGTACCCTTGCTGATATTTTTAGTTGTAAACATACCCCTGCCGCGCTTAGGTGATGTTTGAATAGTTAAAAAAGATGAGATCATTTAGTTTTAATAATTCGGCACAAGATAATATGTGAGAATTAATTGAGCATATTTTAATCGAATTAATATTTATCTCTAAAATTTGTTTTGCTAATTTGCGCAGATGAGCTTAGAACTCGAACAGCGATCAATAAAAGATCAGTTTGAACAACTGATGCAGGAAAATAACTTGCAGGCTGTTCGTGCTTTCCTGGATGATCAAAACATAAGCGACGTTGCTGATCTTATTTATGAGTATCCCGAACATGAAGCAGAGATCATTGCAAACATGAGCATAAACAGGGCAGCAGCTGTTTTTAAAATACTTGATGTTAGTCGCCAGAAAGACATAGTACAGGAATTATCATCTTATAAAACTGCTGAGCTTTTAAATGAATTACAGCCTGATGACAGAACAGACTTTTTAGAAGAATTACCCAAAAATGTAATTCGGGATCTTATAAAATTGCTTGATCCGGAAGAACGAAAAGTTACGCTTTCTATGCTTGGTTATCCTGAAGATAGTATAGGAAGATTAATGACGCCGGATTACATTTATGTATATCCGTTCAACACAATTGAACAAGTGTTGAATACTATTCGCAAGGTTGGTAAAAACACAGAAACAATAGATGTAATTTATGTGGTGAACAGGCAGGGTGAATTACTGGATGATTTACGGATACGCGATATTATTCTTGCTTCTCCCGATAAAAGAATCGACGAATTAATGGATGAACGTGTAATTGCACTAAACGTAAATGATGACCAGGAACATGCCAGTGAAATATTTAAAATGAATAACCGCGTTGCTTTGCCGGTAACAGATTCGAATAATATTTTACTGGGCATTGTAACGATAGATGATATGTTTTGGGTAGCGAATGAAGAATTCAGCGAAGACATACAAAAAATAGGTGGTACAGAAGCATTGAATGAACCATATCTTGATGTGCCTTTATTAAAGCTCGTAAGAAAAAGAGTTGGATGGTTGATTGTTCTTTTCGTAAGTGAAATGCTTACTGCAACAGCAATGAGTTATTTTGCTGATGAAATTCAAAAGGCTGTTGTGCTTTCTATTTTTGTTCCGCTTATCATGAGCAGCGGCGGTAACAGCGGTTCGCAGGCTTCAACATTAATTATACAGGCGCTGGCTGTTGGTGATGTTACACTGGCAGATTGGTGGCGGGTTATGCGCAGGGAATTATTAAGCGGTGTTTTGTTGGGCGGCATTTTAGGAACAATTGGTTTTATAAGAATATTTGTCTGGCATCAGTTAATGGTGCATGGCGTAATAGAAAATTTATACGGGCCGCACTGGTTCTTTATAGCTTTAAGCGTTGGCATTTCTTTAATCGGAGTTGTGTTATGGGGAACGCTTTCAGGCTCGATGTTGCCAATCATTATAAAAAAACTAAAGGGTGATCCTGCAGTTTCTTCGGCGCCTTTTGTTGCAACGCTCGTTGATGTTACAGGCCTTGTAATTTATTTTTCTATCGCCTATATTTTTCTGAAGGGAATATTATTGTAAGCAATCATTGGTTGCAAAATCAATAGTAAAAGAAAATGTTGTTCCTTTTCCCTCTTCACTTTCAATAAACATTTCTCCGTTGTTACGTTCAATATAGTCTTTGGCGATAATTAGTCCAAGTCCGGCACCTTTTTCACCTTTCGTTCCAAAAGATGATTCGTAATTTAATTTGTTAAGCAACTTTTTTACAAGATCTTTTTTAATACCAATTCCGGTGTCTTTTACGCTTACTAATAATTTTCCATTTTGAATAGAAGTAGAAACAATTACAGTTGAATTTTCTTTTGAAAACTTAATTGCATTCGAAACAAAGTTTCTTACAACAATCGCAAACATATCATGATCGGCGACTATTTTACCAGCTTTGCAAAATTGTGTTTCTACGCTTATGTTTTTTTCATCAGCTATATACATCATGTTCTCTAAAACCTTTTCAATTTCATCGTGGGCGTGTAACTCACATGGATTAAAACTGATGGTTTGCAACTGGTTTCTCGCCCATAATAATAACTCTTCTGTAAGGCCATAACATTTTGAAATACCCTTTTTCAGCATTTTTAAATGTTTCAACAATTCATTTTCTTCTATGCTTTCATAATCTTGTATGATGGAATCGATAAAGCCTGCATTAATGCCTAATGGGCCACGCACATCATGCGCAATTACCGACATAATCTTATTTTTATTTTGATTTAGCAGCAAAAGGCTTTCCTGCATAGCGATCTGGTCGGAGATGTCAACTCCCCAACTCGCTATCATAGTTTTGTTGTTATATAAGATCGGGAACTTGATTATTTTGAATGTTTTATCGCAAGCGGTAAACCTGTTTTCAATAGTTTCAACAGGAGCACCATTTTGTAATATTCTCGCATTATTTACGAAATATTCCATTGCCAATTGCTCGGAATAAATTTCAAAAATACTTATGCTTTCATTTTTGTTGATGTTGAAAAATTCGGCGTAAGAAGAATTCATATAATGTATGCTTCCACCATCATCAACAATCCATGCAAGCAACGGGCTATTTTCCATAAAGTCTTCAAAAAATTTCCTGCTTTCAAACAACTTTTTTTCTGCGGCATTTTGTTGCTCCCGCATAAATTCCATTTCTTTTTGCGCGGTAAAATCTTTTATAATAACACAGGCATTTGTTATGTTACCCATGCTGTCTCTTAAAGGTGCATAGGTAAGGTTAAAATACAGCTTTGGTTTTGCGGCAGATATGGCATTATAATTAACTATCTTACCTGTAAATGCTTTTTGATAAGATTTTTTTACAAAAGAAGCATACAAATCAGGGATATATTTTAAAGCCGAATCGCCCACCTGGTAATTTGAAGTGAAAAATTTTTGTGTATTAGATTTAAGCCGTTGAAAAATTATTTTATAGTTCCTGTCCACAATCAAAAAACTTTCATCAAGCTGTGTTAGCATTGATTCAACGTTTCTGAATAATTGCTTTAATGATCTGTCACGGGTTACATCTTTACTTATACTTACATAACCAATTCTGCGTTGCGCCGCATCTTTCACTACAGTTATTACTGACCGCAGGAAAGTTATTTTGCTGTTTTCGGTTGTAACTTTTACAGTACCTTTCCAGTAATTTCTTACGGCTAATTTCCGCTGTATTTTTATTGAAGTGCTGTCAACAAATTCATAATAAAAAATGTCGGGTAACTTTCTGCCGATGGCATCTTCAGCCGTAATTTCATAAACTCTTTCTGCAGTTGCATTCCATGCCTTAATTATTAAATTTTTATCAGTAGAAATGATAATGTCGTCTATGCTTGAAATAAGTGCTTGTTGGTAATATAATTCTTCGTCGTTAAGAATAAGAGCGTCTAACATAGTTGTCATTGCAAAGAATGAATATCAAAGTAAAATATCCCTTAACTGATCAAAGACAATAAAGGGTTTTTTAGTATCCCGCTAAGGCAACGTAATTCACAGTTATCAGTTATCAACGTGCAGGAAATAAATTTTTAATGCTTATGTTCGTCCATAAAATAGCCGTTCAAAATGAAAAAGTTTTTTCTTGCCTTTTTAATGATTATCCCTTTTTTTTTGTTTAGTCAAACAACACTTACACCTGAGCTGCTTTGGAAAATAGGAAGAGTGAATCCAGTTGGTGTTTCAAGGGACAAACGCTACGTGATTTATTCTGTAAGCATGCCTGATGTTACTCAAAATAAAAGCGTCACCAAAACATACCGCATACCTGTTGATGGAGGCACTGCGGAAGAAATAAATAATGCCGATACACTCGTTTATAACAATCATATTTCACCAGATGGTAAATGGATGATTAGCGATAATGAAGTAAAACTGATGAATGTTTATGGAAGTGATCTTTATCCTGACCTGGCAAAAAGCAATGTACTAATTTATAATTCGCTGATGTACCGCCATTGGGATACATGGGAAGATGGAAAGTTTAGTCATATTTTTTTAAGTGCTGTTAGTGATACGGCAAAAAAAGATTTGATGCCCGGTGAACCGTTTGATTGTCCTCAAAAACCTTTTGGCGGCGGTGAAGATTATATCTGGAATCCTGATGGAAAACATATTGTTTATGTAACAAAGAAAAAACAAGGTACTGCCTATGCCATAAGCACTAATACAGATTTGTATGAATATGATGTTGAAACAGGCACAACAAAAAATCTAACCGAAGGCATGATGGGTTATGATGTTAATCCTGCATACAATAAAAACGGAGCGTTGGCATGGCTTAGCATGAAACGTGATGGTTATGAAGCCGACAAACAAGACATTGTTGTATCGAACGGAAATACAAAATTGAATTTAACTGCAAGCTATGATGATATAAATGTTGAAAGTTTTAAATGGAGTGATGATGACAAAGCTATTTTTTTTATTGCACCAAGAGATGGCACACTGCAATTGTTTGAAGTGAATTATCCTGGTTTAACAAAAATGGCTGTTACTGTAAAACAAATTACTAAAGGTGATTATGATGTAAGCTCTATTGTCGGTCAAAAAGATAATATGCTGTTTGTAACAAGAACCGATTTTGATCACGCCTCAGAAATTTATACTGTTGATTTGAGCAACGGTAACATGAAGAAACTGACTTATGTAAACGACAGTATGAATAATGCTCTTGCTCAATGTACGTGGCAAAAAAAATATGTAACAACAACTGATAATAAAAAGATGGTGGTGTGGGTTGTGCTTCCGCCAAATTTTGATGCAGCAAAAAAATATCCGACACTTTTATATTGCCAGGGCGGCCCGCAAAGCCCGCTTACACAATTCTATTCTTTCCGCTGGAACTTTCAATTAATGGCATCGCAAGGTTATGTTGTTGTTGCGCCATGCCGCCGTGGTATGCCGGGTTTCGGCACAAAATGGAATGAAGATGTAAGTAAAGATTGGGGCGGGCAAGTGTTGAAAGATTATTTAAGTGCGATTGATGCAGTTTCAAAAGAAAAATATGTTGATACAACAAAACGCGGTTGTGTTGGTGCAAGCTTTGGCGGCTTTAGTGTTTTTGCTTTGGAAGGAATGCATCATGGGCGATTTAAAACTTTTATTGCGCATGATGGTGTGTTTGATTTTAGAAGTATGTATGGAACAACAGATGAGCTATGGTTTGAGAATTGGGAGAAAGGTGGCGCTTATTGGGATAAAAATAATGCCATTGCACAACGTTCATTCGGTCAAAGTCCGAGCAATTTTGTACAAAACTGGAACACACCCATTTTAATTTTTGAAGGCGGAAAAGATTATCGTGTTCCGTTTGAGCAGGCACAACAAGCTTTTCAGGCGGCACAATTAAAAGGTATTAAAAGCAGGTTTATAATTTTGCCTGATGAAAATCATTGGGTACTAAAAGCGCAGGATGCAATGGTGTGGCAACATGAATTTTTTAAATGGCTTGATGAAACATTAAAATAACACGTTTCATCCTTAAAT
>JAFBAF010000312.1 GCA_019247895.1 Parafilimonas sp.
GTTATTGCGTGTAATGACGCATGAGATCATGAATTCTGTTGCACCGATTTCTTCGCTGGCAGATACTTTAAAAAACAGGTTGCAGCATTCATCAGAATTAATTGATGATGAAACAGGAACGCTTGAAGACCTTTCGCTTGGAATGGAGACAATTAAACGCAGAAGCGAAGGATTATTAAAGTTTGCGCAAACCTACCGCAACCTTAACATGATCACTGCACCAAACCTGCAAAAATTTTATGTAAAAGATCTTTTTAAAACGCAGCAGCGTTTAATGATGCCCACATCGCAACAAAAAAATATTGAACTTGAATTGATTTTAAAAGATTCCGACTTGCAAATTGAAGCTGATATTAATTTAATTGAACAGGTTTTAATTAATCTTTTGCTGAATGCAATGGAAGCAGTGAAAGAAACACTATCTCCAAAAATCATTCTTACGGCAAGTCAAAACTCGCATGGTAAAGTTGCCATAAAAGTAGTTGATAACGGAAGCGGTATTGAAGATGAAGTGCTTGATAAAATTTTTATTCCATTCTTCAGCACTAAAAAAAGCGGCAGTGGCATTGGCTTAAGTTTGTGCAAACAAATTATGATGCTGCATAAAGGCAACATTCATGTTCAAAGTGTAATGAATGAAGGCACCGCATTTATATTGCAGTTCTAATATTATTAATTGATAATTAATTAAAAGTCCCGCAGTTTGCAGGACTAAATTTTTTTTTATTGATTTGGCGCAGGCATTTTGCTGCTTGAATCATGTTGTGGTGAAGGCGGTGGCATATTGCTATTGTTCATTCCCATACTTGCCTCATCAGGATGCGGACTACCTCGATGGCACGTAAAACATTTGATCACAGAAATTGTATCGGGCCTTGTGGAATTTTCAGAATTAAAATATGTTTTATTAATACCTGCTGTCATAGTCATCATATAACGTGCAATTTCTTTTTCCTCTTTTTCATCGCTGGCAAAATCCATTTTGCCATTGTTAAATACATGACAGAAATTACAACGTACACCAAGTGATGCAGTGAAATTGTGCATTACATGATCGAGACTGTCTTTGCTGATATCTTTCGGAAGCACTTTCAGATTTTTATAAATACCCGTATCGCTTGCTGGAATTGGTTTGGTTGCAGCAGTTGTTGATGCCGAAGGCTTTGTTGCAGCAATGCTAACGAAAATACAAGCTGCGAAAAAAAGCAGCAGGTTTACTTTTCTTTTGTTTGAATGTATCATAGCGGTTGTTTACAACGGAAAAATAATTGTTTTTTCTTACCAACAAAATTTTTTGCGACGAAACTAGTCAACAGCATATATAATACCTGCTTTTTTTCGGATTGCGTCGAGTGTTTCCATTAATAATAAAGTGTCAGTATGCGTCATAACCGGGCTCTCGGTTAAACCTTTTTCCAAACATTCACAAACATGCCTTGCTTCATGTTCATATCCAAAGCCATCTTCATTAATGTCGATATCTATAATTTGTTTTGTTTCCTGCTTGCCTGTATAATATTCTAAGGTTGTAAATGGTGTGTAGTACCGTTGTGTTAAACGAATGCGGCCTTTTGTACCGCAAATATCTGCTTCTGTTGAAGTATCTGAAAGAAAAGTCGAAAACAATTGCGCAAGCCTGCCATCGTTATATTGAAATGTTACAGCACATTGTTCATCCACATTATCCGCAGTAAGTGTTGCATCAGCCATAATTTTATCCGGCTTACCTAAAAAAAATAGCGCCGTAAAAACGTTGTAAATTCCAATATCTAAAATAGTACCACCGCCAAGTGTTGGATCAATTAAACGTTGCGGTGCATTCTCCGGAGCACGAAAACCAAAATTTACCTGCATGCTTTTTATTTCACCCAGTTTTCCATCATCAATCATTTTTTTTACTTTATTGAACGGCTCCAAAAATTTCGTCCATACAGCTTCCATTAAAAAAACATTTTTAACTCTTGCTGCATCAATCATTTCTTTTGCCTGTTTATAATTTATTGCAAAAGCTTTTTCGCACAACACAGCTTTATTGTTATTGATGCAAAGCAGTGTATGTTCATGATGATGGCTGTGCGGCGTAGCCACATAAATAACATCTATCTCATTATCTTTTACAAGCGATTCGTAACTGTGATGCACGTTCTTTACAGAGACCTCATGCGCAAATGCATCTGCAGATAAAGCATGTCTTGCGCCGCAGGCAACCAATTGAGCATTGTTTACAAGTTTAAGATCAGATGCAAATTTTCTTGCAATGCGGCCGCAGCCTAAAATTCCCCACCGTATCATGGTTAGCTATTTTATTTATTATGCTTGATATTATATTTCAATGCTGCAATTCAGCCATTCATTCTCAATCTTAGCATTATATTTTTTATAGAATTGAATTGCAGGTTCATTCCAATCTAATACCTGCCAAACAATGCCATTAAATTTTTTTTCTCTTGCTTCTTCAATCAAACGGTCAAACAACATTTTACCCACACCTTTACCACGTGCTTTTTCAGTTACCAAGAAATCTTCCAAATACATGCGTTGACCTTTCCATGTTGAATAACGGATATAATATAAAACAAAACCAATAATCAAATTATTTTCTTCTGCAACAAAACCCCACCAAACAGGATTTTTCCCAAAGCCGCTTTCTTCAAAATGTTCAAGTGTTGCTGTTACTTCATGCGGTGCTCTTTCAAATTCAGCCAACTCGTGTATCAACTCAAACATGCTTGCACAATCTTTTCTTTCTGCTCTGCGAATTGTAATGTTCATTAATTTAATTTTTCTACAAGATGCATAACTTCTTCGGCGCAACCAAAGGCCAATGTAAAGCCACTGCCACCATGGCCATAATTATGAATAATATTTGTTCCAACTTCATGCTCTACTCTAACATTATTTCTGTACGGTCGCAAGCCAGCCCAATTTCCAATTACTTTTTGCTGTTTTAATTCCGGGAAAACCGAATATGCATTATTTAAAATTTTTTCTATAGTTGCGGGTTGTGTTTCTTCTTTAAAAATATTTTCTTCATAAGTTCCGCCAACAATCATCGCATCCTTTCTGGGAACAATGTATAAAGGCATTTCATTATCAAGATAAATTGGCCGTGTTGTATCTGTTTCAAGTAAAGCAACTTGTCCGCGAACAGGAACAACTGTTTCATCATTACATAATTCTCTTGCGCCTAATGCTGAACAATTAATAATAATATCGAATGAAGAAAGCTGATTAAAATTATCAATGACACGCTCTTTAAAAACAATGTTTTTATTTGTGAGGAATTGCCGTAGGTAAGGCAGAAATATTTGTGTTTCAATTAAAGGAACCAATACTTCGTAAGCCTTTTTAAAACCTGGTTGTAAATCTTTCTTTGGAATGATCTTGCAGGTTGCTTTAGGTAAAAAATCAATCCATATTGGTTCTTCTTCTTCAACACCTTCACGAAGCACTTTAGTCAGAGTTTTTATACTGATGCCTGTTGAGGCATTTTCAGCAAGTTTTTCATAAAATGTATAGCTTGTTTTAGCCCAGTTAATTCCTCTTTTATCATTACGAATATGGTATGGAAACCAAAAAGCTGCCGCACGATTTGAAGTAATGTTAGGCGAAAAAGATTTAGCAAGAACAGTAATGTCATAATTTTTTTCGCTTAATAAATAAGCAGAAGAAAGGCCACTTATCCCTGCGCCAATTATTGCAATTTTTTTACGCATGATTAAATCAACTTCGAAATATGTAAAAGCCCGTAAGCTTAAGATATTTAAGGTTCTTTGGCTTACGGACTTCAACTTTATAAATACTTTTATTCATGTACTGACATAACAGGTACATTGCTTTCTAAAGCAAGCTTTTTTAAATGACCTGCCTTAAAAAGCCTGTGCATTACTGAATGTTCCTTCTGTATAGTAATTATAAGATCAATATTCTTATCTTTTGAAAATTGCTCAATCGCTTCATCAACGTCATATAATCTTAAAAAATAAAATTCAGGGTTAAACTCAGAAAACATCTCTTTTAGCTTTTGCTGCTCATCGGCAAGTTCCTCGGTAAGTGCGATGTAATGTTCACTATTTACATTTACAATGTGAAGATTAGCGCCAAAAGTGCTTAACACTTTTTTAATTGGCGCCGATGGTGTTGTACTTGATGTGTTTTTAAGATCAGTGGCAACCAACACATTTTTTATTTCATTGTACACAGCATTTAGCGGAACAATAATTACAGGGCAAAATTTATTTTCTGCCATTTTTAAAGCGTTACTGCCTACAAACACCTGCATAAGCGCAGACCTGTTTGTAATGCCCATTATAATTAAATCTGCCTGCCGGTGACGGGCCAATTTTTCTAATTCCGTAATAAAATCTCCTGTTTCTGCAAGTAATGAAATATTCAGTTTTCGGTTTTGCGTTAATTCGTCTTTTAATTTTTGAAGGGCTTCCATCCTGTTGTCATATGAATCGTCTTTATCACAAACATGATAAAGAATAATTTCCACGCCGGAAGCAAGGCTTAACCATTTTGCACCAAATTCAGCAGCATGTAACGAGGTTTCAGAAAAATCTACTGGTATAATTACCGTGTTCATAAAGTTTGATTTAACAGCCGTAAAATAAATTGTTTTTTGCAAACGTTCAAAAAGTAAACCTAAGGAAAGTTTTTATGTGGATAATTTAAATGTTATAACATTGAAAAGATTTTGCTTATACGCTTAAAAAAAGTTCATTCGCTGAAATTGAGCATCCGAATACTATAAATTTGTTACAGTTGTAAAAGCTCTGAAAAATTATGGCAGTTAAAACCAAATCTCTAAGGCGCAGTAAACCTAATTATATATACAGTATTGTTGGTGTTGCATTAGTGCTGTTAATTCTTGGCATTATGGGTTGGTTGTTTATGAACCTTGCGCAAGCCGGCAATGCATTTAAAGAAGATATACGTATAAGCGCATATTTACGTACAATGAATAAAGACAGCATCGCCCAAATACGGCAGTACATTGCCGCACAGCCATACGCCAAAAATGTTGAATATGTAAACAAAGAAAAGGCAAAAGAAATTTGGAACAAGGACAATAATGAAGACTGGAACAAGATATTAGATGTAAACCCTTTGCCGGAGAGCATAGATTTTTATGCAAAAGCAAATTATGTAAATACAGACAGCTTACATAAAATCTCCACCAATATAATGCAGTTGTATGGCAACCAAATCACAGAGCTGCAATATCCTTCGGGCCTTGTAAACAATCTTAATGAACGTGCATCAAAACTCGGATTGATATTTTTAGTGGTTGCAATAGTGCTGTGTATTATTGTAATCATAAGCATTGATACAACTATTCGCTTGGCTATGTTCAGCAATCGTTTTTTAATTAAAACCATGCAAATGGTTGGCGCCACAAGAAACTTTATTGCAAAGCCAATGGACCTTCGTGCTGTAGCAAATGGATTAATAAGCGCGTTGATAGCTATTGCGATTTTGTTCAGTTTAATAGAATGGGCAGAAAGCCAGTTCCCTCAATTAAAAGCTATACATAACACTTCGCTTACGGTTATTTTATTCGGTGGAATGATATTGATAGGAGTTGCTATCTCGCTTTTTAGTACACATCGCAGCGTTATAAAATACCTTAGAATGAAGCTGGATGATCTATATTAAGTTTTAAAATAAGGTTGGTTAGATTAATTCATTTTAAGAGGAGCGATAAGATCAAAGGGAGGAATATTCACCTCGAAATTTTTCTTGTTATTTAAATTTTCCATTTCATAATTGCCAAACATGCGGCCCATTTCACTGCGCAAATTACAACCACTCACATATTGAAATTGCTTGCCTGGTTGCAATACAGGTTGTACACCAACAACACCTTCCCCTTCTACATCACGGTATTCACCGTTACTATCAAAAATCTTCCAGCTTCTGCGCAATAGTTTTACGCTAAAGTCATTATGGTTTTCAATTGTAATGCGATACGCAAACATAAATTCACTGTTGGCCGGATTGCTATAGTCTGCCTGGTAAAAACTCTCAACACTAATTTCAACGCCTTCAGAAATTTTTGAAATCATTATGGTTGTTTACAGAGATAAAGATAGGTATTTGAATAATCTAAGGCAAGCCGCTCCCTTTAAAATTTTACAACAGCAATTGTCCTTTTTCGTTTCGATAAAAAAGCCGGCTATTAAGCCGGCCTGCATTAAACCTTATTTAACAATAAAAACCGCAATTTGATAATTGTGCCTGTCTTTTTTACAAACCCATTATTACACTAAGACACAGAATATGCGTACCCGTGAACGGCAGCTTTAAACTTTGATGTTACAGGCACTTTTGGTACAGTCACAGTTTCGTTTTTTGTTGGCACGAAACCTGTGCTGCTGATAAACGATTCGCTTCCTTTTGCAATACTTGTTATGTAGTTTGCTGTTAAAGTAAACGCAGCATCCCACTGTATAGTTGCTACTTTTAATTCAAGCTGATTTTTTGCAAGCATTGCCGCCGAAAACGCAGCAGCTAAGCTGTCGTTGATGGCTTGCAATTCCTTTAAAGGAACAGGAAGGTCTAAAGAATTTGAATTGGAAAATTTGCCTTTTGCAAGAATAGCAGACAAAGCATTAATTACCTTAATTCCAAATAACGGCTTTTTTGCCGTTTTTTGTAATTTAAATGTAAGAGAAGCACGGTAAAATTTTTGCATAGAAATATTGGATTTTAAAAACTGATGATGCAAAAACGGCATATAATTTTAAAAGATTGTATGTATGTTAAAGATTTTTGAACAAATAAATATTCAAAAAAGACAAACTAACAACTGTAAGTATTTTAATTAGAGTTTGATGAAAGAAATAAGAGAAAAACTGCGCATAGATAAATATTTGTGGAGTATCCGCATTTTTAAAACACGTGCACAGGCATCGGAAGCGTGTGACAAAGGAAGAGTAAAATTAAATGACACTTCCATAAAAGCTTCAAAAAATGTAACTGTTGGTGATGTGTATGATATTAAAGCAGAAGAAAGAAAATGGGTGATACAAGTGGCTGGCTTGTTAGATCATCGTGTACAATATAGTGAAGCGATAAAATATTATATTGACCTTACCCCTCAGGAAGAAATAGATACATCACAAATTCAGCCTTCAAGTTTTCATACAGGAAAACGCTTAAGTAAAATTGGAAGGCCCACAAAAAAACAAAGAAGGGATTGGGAAGAAATGACTGACAACGGTTAATGCCAATTGTATATTTGCTACATGAAGATCGATATTCTTACTGTATTGCCTGAATTGCTCGAAAGCCCTTTGAATCACAGCATCATGAAGAGAGCGCAGGAAAAAAAATTGCTTACCGTAAGAACTTTTAATTTACGCAAATGGGCAGTAAATGAATATGGACAGGTAGACGATTATCAATATGGCGGAGGTGCCGGCATGGTAATGATGTGCGAACCTCTCGCAAATGCAATA
>JAFBAF010000335.1 GCA_019247895.1 Parafilimonas sp.
TTACAAATCTTCACTTTGTATTTTACAAAAAATTATTTGTAAGAATAGTAACTAAACAACTGTTAGTTTATGAAAGTTGTTTCGCTATTTGTTTTAGCTGAACATCATTATACAATTGTGAAGACGCGTTATTTTTTACGATATAAATTAATGCTTTTGCAAGCTCATCAGATTTAATAATAAATGAAGGTGTGATGTAAGAAAATACTTTCACCAAAGCATATTGCAATCTTAAAATGAATGCAAGATTTTTTTGTTTATGAATAGGCAGTATGCCGGCAGGTCTTGCAATATATAATTTCTGAAAAGGTAATTGATGTAATGCATTTTCAGTTCTGCCTTTTATTTTTCCAAAAAGCACTCTTGTTTTTTCTGTGTTGTCTGCTCCTCTTCCACTTAAAAATAAAAAGCTCATTGCATCAATTACTTTCAACATATCTCTTGCAAATGCTACCGTATAATCATAAGTTATTTTAATGTATTCTTCTTTGCTTACAAGATTTTGCGAAATGCCTAAACACCAAATGCATGCATCATTGTTCTTAAAAACATCAGTAAGATTTGAATAATCCAAAAAAATTTGATGAATAATTGTTTTAAGCTTTGGATGCGTAATATCGGTTTGTCTTCTAACAATAATTGTTACTGATTCAATTTCATCATCAGCAATTGATTGTCGTAAAACTTCGGATCCAACCATGCCGGTTGCGCCGGTAATAATGAGTTTCATTTTACATAATTCGAGTGATGAACAAAATTCTCTGTACATACTTCTTAAAACTACGTATTTAGTGTATTTGAAGATTTTTGCTTTATCTACTTTTTCTTCGCCAAGAAAATAACCTTTTGGATAGCCTTTATATTTATAAAATTGGCCAGTAAATTTTATCACGTCTCCGGAATCACCTAATGTATCTGATAAATCAACAGTTGAGTCAGTTGTTCAATAAATATGCAGTGATCAGAAAGTTTTCCTTGGTCTTTGTATTTTTTTATATCATGTTGTGTAGTCCAATTTGCACAAGCGCAAAACCAGTCAATATATTCCAATTCTAAAGTTTGAACATTTTCATCTAAAACATTTGAATCATTAATGGAATTTCTTACCAAAAAAATGCAAATGGAAATTGGTTTATTTTATAGTTAGCTAAACAGCGTATTTGTATAGGCGCTGTTACCAGGTTTTTTTCCTAAATGTTCATAAGCCTTATGTGTAACTTCCCTGCCACGCGGAGTACGTTGCAAAAAACCTTCCTGTATTAGAAATGGTTCATACACTTCTTCAATTGTACCCGGCTCCTCGCCTACTGCAGTTGCAATTGTTGTTATGCCAACAGGGCCGCCTTTAAATTTTTCTATAATGGTTGAAAGAATGCGGTTATCCATTTCATCCAAACCATGTTCATCAACATTCAACGCCTTTAATGCATGTTGAGTAATTCCTAAATCAATTATGCCATCATTTAATACTTGCGCAAAATCTCTTACACGTCTTAATAAGCCATTTGCAATTCTTGGTGTACCGCGACTTCGTCCTGAAATTTCTTTCGCGGCATCATCTGAAATATTTGTATTTAATATTGATGCGCTGCGCTGGATAATCTTTTTCAATGTTTCTGAATGATAATATTCCAATCTTGATTTGATACCGAATCTTGAAAGTAATGGTGCTGTTAATAACCCGCTTCTTGTTGTGGCACCGATTAATGTAAACGGGTTTAAGTTAAGCTGAATGCTTCTTGCATTCGGGCCTGTATCAATCATTATATCAATTCTGAAGTCTTCCATCGCCGCATATAAATATTCTTCCACAACAGTGCTTAAGCGATGTATCTCATCAATAAACAAAACATCATTTGGTTCGAGATTCGTGAGCAAACCTGCAAGATCACCAGGCTTTTCAATTACAGGCCCGCTTGTTTCGCGAATGTTTACGCCTAATTCGTTTGCAACAATTCTGCTCAACGTTGTTTTACCTAAGCCCGGCGGCCCGTGAAACAAAATATGATCTAATGCTTCGCCACGAAGCTTTGCTGCTTTTATAAAAATAATGAGATTATCTATAAGCTGTTGCTGCCCTGCAAAATCAACAATATGTTTTGGGCGAATGTTATTTTCAAACTCTTTTTCTTCAACACTCAATTCTGATTGCTCTTTATGTAAATTAGGATTCGCCATGTTATTTTTTAATAAGAATTATTCCGCCGATTATTAAAGCAGCGCCAATAATTTTTTCCAAAGTTATTGTTCTTATTGCAGAGCCAAATAAACCGTATTGATCTATTAATAATGAAATAAAAATTTGTCCTGCAACAACCAAAGCAAAAGTTAGTGCAACACCTTGTTGCTGATTCACCCATGTTATATATCCAACGAAAATAGCGCCTATTAACCCGCCTAACCAAATAAACCATGGGGCTCCTGCGGTTTGTTTTAAATTCATCATTGCATGATTGCTCACAATTAAATTTAAAATAAACAATGCGATAGTTCCTGTAAAAAAACTCATGAATGCGCCCATTAAAGAACCGCCGATTTGCCTTCCCAATCTTGCATTTAATATTGCCTGCACAGGAATGATTGCACCAACGAAAAATGTTATTATCATCAATATATATTTCATGTGTATGTTTTTTGTTTTTCGATTGGCACATGGAATTCGCCATAAAATTTTCATTATTGGTTGTTATGATAACTCAAAGATTTTATGGCTCATTTCATAACGGCGGCTTTAAATAAATTATAAAATCATCAGCAACATAAGTGTAATATTCATCAGCTCAAAAAAATAATTTGAATACTTATTGAAACATTGAAACTTTGAAACATAAAAACTTTAATCTATGAGAATCGGTATCATCGGCTCCGGTAGTGTTGGACAAACACTTGCCCGTGCATTTAAATCTGAAGATTATGAAGTGATGCTCGGCACACGCAACACTTCAAAAGAAAATCTTAAACAATTTAAAGATGAAGCAATAATTGATGTAGGCACTTTTGATGAAACTGCAAAATTTGGAGATTTGGTTGTTCTTTGTGTAAAAGGCAGCGCAGCAAAGGAAGCGCTGCAATTAGCAGGAAAAGAAAACATTTCAGGCAAAATAATTATTGATGCAACCAATCCGATCAGCGATAAGCCACCTGTAAATGGCGTACTTAATTTTTTTACTGATATAAACTTTTCGCTGATGGAGGAACTGCAAAAAGAATTTTCTGAAGCAAGATTTGTAAAGGCATTCAACAGCGTCGGAAATTTATTAATGTACAAACCAAAATTAGCTGAAACACCAACTATGTTTATTTGCGGTAATGATGAAGCTGCGAAAAAAACAGTGAGCGATATACTTACAGCATTTGGTTGGGAAACTGCAGACATGGGAAAGGCTGAAGCTGCACGTGCTATAGAACCTTTATGTATTTTGTGGTGCATTGATGGTTTCTTAAAAAATGATTGGATGCATGCATTTAAACTATTAAAGGCATAAACATTTACAGAATCATCAAAACAAAAAAGGCTGCTTCTTTCGAAACAGCCTTGAATATAATTTGATTGATTACCTATTCAAACCTCAAGTCTAAACCTAAACCGCGTAATTCGTGTACCAACACATTGAATGATTCAGGTACGCCTGCTCTTGTAATATTATCGCCTTTTACAATTGCTTCATACGTTTTTGCACGGCCAATAATATCATCAGATTTAATAGTGAGCAATTCCTGCAAAATGTTGGCCGCACCATAAGCTTCCAGTGCCCAAACTTCCATTTCACCGAAACGCTGACCACCAAACTGCGCTTTACCACCCAAAGGTTGTTGCGTAATTAAACTGTATGGGCCGATAGAACGCGCATGCATTTTATCATCAACCATGTGATGCAATTTCAACATATAAATTACACCAACCGTTGCTTTTTGATGGAAGCGTTCGCCTGTTTCACCATCATACAAATATGTATGACCCATTGAAGGTAAACCTGCTTTCTGGCAGAGTTCAGAAATTTCATCTGTAGATGCGCCATCGAAGATCGGTGTTGCAAATTTTACACCCATCTTCTTACCAACCCAGCCAAGAATAGTTTCGTAGATCTGGCCGAGGTTCATACGGCTTGGTACGCCAAGCGGGTTCAATACGATATCAACTGGAGTTCCGTCTTCCATGAAAGGCATGTCTTCATCACGAACAATTTTCGCAACAATACCTTTATTTCCATGACGGCCTGCCATCTTATCTCCCACCTTCAACTTACGTTTTACTGCGAGATAAACTTTAGCGAGTTTCAACACACCGGCAGGTAATTCATCACCAATGGAAATATTGAATTTTTCGCGTTTGTAACGGCCGAGTTCTTCGTTATATTTTATATTGAAATTGTGCAGTAAACGGTTTATCAATTCATCAGTAGCTGCATCGCCTGTCCAGCCTAATGGATTTACATTTTGATAATCAATAGTTGCA
>JAFBAF010000043.1 GCA_019247895.1 Parafilimonas sp.
CAGACGTGTGCTCTTCCGATCTTGTTGACCTATCCGGTGTTACAGGCAGCTGATATTTTAATTCACCGTGCGGTAAAAGTGCCTGTTGGCAAAGACCAGGAACAGCATGTGGAAATGACACGCAATCTTGCAGAGCGTTTTAATTACAGGTATGATGCAGTTTTTCCCTTGCCGTATGCGTTTAATTACGGCGAATCACTTACAAAAATTTTAAGTCTTGATGGTAATGGAAAAATGAGTAAGAGTGAAAACCCAATGGCAACAATTTACCTGAATGATGATGATGATCTTATCCGCAAAAAAATAATGAAGGCAAAAACAGATAGCGGCCCAACAGAACAAGGAATGCCTAAGCCTGATTATATTCAAAACCTTTTTACGCTAATGCAATTGGTAAGTCATTATGATGTTGTAGCAAGTTTTGAAGGTAATTATGAAAATTGTAGCATTCGTTATGGCGATATGAAAAAGCAACTCGCAGAAGATATGGTTGCATTTATAAAACCAATTCGCGAAAAAGCAGCAGCTATTGAAAATGATAAAACCTATCTTACAAAAGTTATAAAAACCGGCGCTGAAAAAGCAAGGGCAAATGCATCAAAAACTTTGGAACTTGTAAGAAAAGCAATGCATTTAAACTATGTTTGAACTTTAAGTTTAAATGTTTTAAGTTTAATGTTTTAAGTAAGTATGGCAAAGCAGAAAAAACCTAAGCACATTGCAATAGCTGGAAATATTGGTGCCGGCAAAACCACATTAACCGAATTGCTGAGCAAGCATTACAAATGGATTCCGCAGTTTGAAGATGTTGATCACAATCCTTACCTGATGGATTTTTATGAAGATATGCCACGCTGGAGCTTTAATCTGCAGATATATTTCTTGAATGGAAGATTAAATCAATTGCTCGATATACAAAATGGAACTGAAACTATAATACAAGACAGAACAATTTATGAAGATGCGCACATATTTGCACCAAACCTGCATGATATGGGACTAATGAATAAGCGTGATTTTGATAATTATTTCAACTTTTTTAAAACGCTGCAATCAATGGTGCAGCCACCGGATTTGTTGATTTATTTAAAAGCATCTGTGCCAACATTAGTGGATCAAATTCAAAAACGCGGCCGTGAGTATGAAGAAAACATCCGTCTTGATTATTTAAAAAAATTAAACGAACTCTATAACCGCTGGATAGAAAATTATAAACAAGGGCCTATTCTTGTAATCGATGTTGATAAGAACAAATTCCCTGAGAATGAAGAACATCTTGGTGAGATTATCAACAAGATCGATTCTTTGTTGTTTGGATTATTTTAAGCTGCCTTGAAAAGCGATAAGACAAGTGAGTAACGTAACCGCGATGTCATGAATTCGCAAGCCTGTGATAAAAAATTTATGCAAATTTCTAATTATTGCATCTTGTAAATAAGACTTGCACATTGAACGAAAAAGAATTTAAACATACAAGCGACCAGGATTTACTAGAACAATTTTACAGGAATAATGATAAACGTGTGCTTGGCATTTTATTGCAACGTTATACTTTGTTATTGCTTGGTGTGTGCATGAAATATTTAAAAAATGAAGAATCCGCGAAAGACGCAGTGCAGCAAATTTTTTTGAAAGTAATTCATGAATTGCCGCGTTACAGGGTGCAATATTTTAAAAGCTGGCTATACATGATTGCACGTAATTACTGTTTAATGCAATTGCGCAAGCATGATGTAAGAGCAACAAAAGAATTGAATGAAAATATTATCGATGAAGAATTCCCTTTACAGCTTGAACTGGAAAAAGAAAAACTGCTTTCGTTGATAGAATCTTCGCTTGATGAATTGAATGAAGATCAGAAAACATGCATAACTTTATTCTATCTGGAAAAGAAATCTTACCAGCAAATAAGCGGGCAAACTGGCTTTAGTTTAATGCAGGTAAAAAGCTTTATACAAAATGGCAAGCGCAACCTGAAGCTGCTTGTAGAAAAAAAATTACGCAACGAATAATGGAAGATCTAAGCAACATATGGAATGCTGATGATGAATTGAACGAAGATGAATTGCTCAATTATGTAAATAGCAAATCAGTAAAAGAAGATGCTCATAATTTTGAAAGGAAAATGGCGGGTTCTTCATTTATAAACGATAGCGTTGAAGGCCTGCAGCAATTTTCTTCTGCGGAAAAGATCAATGCATATGTGCACCAGATCAATTCAGATCTGCATCAAAAACTTGTTGGCAAAAAGTCGAAACACAAAAGAGGCATTTCAAATCTTTCCTGGGAAATTATTGCTGTGATTGCAGTGATCTTGCTTTGTTTATTAGGTTATGTGGTTATTGAAATGATGCATAAATAATATAACATTGTTTGTTTTTTATACTTCAATATGATAAAGTTCATTTTTATATTTTTCGTCATTGCATTGTTATACGCATGCAACAACAATACATCAACGCAAGCAACTACAACTTCAGACACAACTGTTTCGGTTGCAGATTCAACTCAAAGCAGCACAACAAAAAATAATAATGTAATTGATAGCAGCAAAAGTTCAATTGATACAACAAAGGCAGATAAATTAATTGTTCCGGGCGAACGAATTGGCAAAGCTGTTTTAAATACAAACTCAGACAGTTTGGAAACTTTATTTGGTAAGGCAGATTTTAGTGACGCTGCCATGGGCAAGGCATGGCTTACATGGTATGGTAAAAGAGATGAACACAACAATAAAACCGAATTAGATATTTATACTTCTTATAAAGACACCAGCATGCGTGAAAAATCTGTACAACAAATACGCACTACATCATCTTATTTTAACACCGGCAATAATATACATGTGTACAGTTCTTTGGAAGAGATAAAAGAAGCGTTTCCCCAGGTACATAAAATACAACAGAATATGGCTGATGCAAAAAAGTTCATCGTTTATGATGATGTGCAAAATGGAATTGCATTTACAATTGTAAACACAAACGGGCAAAAGATTTGCACTGCGATTTTTGTTCATCTTAAAGGAAGGAAAGTAACAGATATTTATATAGCTGCGCCGCAAAATTAAGTGCTTACTGTTAAGGCATCTAATGATCAAATATTATAAGTGTTGGGAAAGATTTGTATGAAAGTAATGTGCCTGGAACCGGAGGCAGAAAAGTGTAAGGTCATTACCGCAAATTTGAGAATATAAAAGGCTTATTAATGTGAACAGAAACTTATTGTTAGGTTATGCATTAAGCCGAAATTTCGTTACCGGCAGCCGTCCTTCAGATTAATGATACAGGAAGTGATTAAACATTCACTATGCGTTCATTATTATTTATAAGTTATGCAACTATATACATGAGAATTTGTTATTAAGCAATGTATGAGCAAAGTGTATTCATTAAAAGCTGTTCAAAACATTCCTGTTGATTTGAATACTGCATGGAGCTTTTTTAGCAAGCCACAAAATTTAAATGCAATCACTCCAGCTAAACTTGGATTTAAAATAATAAGCAAACATCACGGAGATGAAATGTATGCGGGACAAATAATTGAATACAAATTGAAACCTTTGCTTGGAATTCCATTGTATTGGATGACTGAAATTACCCATGTAAAACCAATGCAATATTTTATAGATGAACAAAGATTCGGCCCGTATGGTTTATGGCATCATCAGCATCACTTTAAACAAATAGATAAAGGAATTGTGATGACAGATATTGTTCACTACAAAATTCCTTTTTGGTTTATTGGTGACATTGCCAACTCAATAATTGTAAAAAGCGAATTGAAAAAGATATTTGAGTTCAGGTATAAATCTGTTGAGGAAAATTTTGGTGTATGGAAAGGCAGTTCCCTGCATATATTATTTACATAAAAAACCCGCTGTAAAAAACAGCGGGTTTGATGTTTATTATAGGTATCTATCTTGTTATCGAAACTTTCGCATCGCCAACAACTGCACCCATGTTGTTGGTTATCTTCAGGTAATATAAACCACTTCCAAATTGATTTACCATTACTTGTTTTCCGTTTAATGCATCTGTATTTATTGTTCCGGATGACCAAACAGCCTTGCCATTCATATCAAACAAAGTAGCAGTTAGTTTTTGTTGTGATGTTATATTATAATGAATGATGAAATAACTGTTTGCAGGATTTGGAGCAACACTTACTGCAATACTGCTATTATTATTCTTTATGCTAAGATTATCTTCATCAGCATTACCAGTTTCTGCAATTAGCGAAGCTGCTGTTGTAAAGGTTACGCTATCAGCGTACGTACCTGTTGCAATTATTTTATTAGCTGAATCAAAAGCTGCTACTGACCAATCGTAAGTGGTATTGGCAGTAAGGCCCTTAAGTACATAACTATTTACGTTGCCTTGAGGTTTTTTCGTAATCCATGTATTGCTTCCATGCACTTTATATTCTATCATAAAATATCCAACACAACCTAAAGTATCCCAATTAAGCGTAGCACTTGTAGCTTTAATATTTGTAGTACTAAGGCCTGCAGGTACGGGTTCAAATGCAATATTTGGCGTTTTACCAAAAGCTGTACCTGCCGCACCATCTCCGTAAGCTCTTACCATGTATGAACCTTCGGGCAAGCCGCTAAATGCTACATTTTTACTGCCTGCAACAAAAACAGGATCTCCATAAGGCATGCCAAAGCGATACAATTGTAATGTATATGGTGCATGACTGCCTGAAGGTTTTACAACAATTGAACTTGTATCTGCACAATTAGCCAAACTGCCTTTGCTTATTACTTTAAGTTTCGCAATATCTGTTTGCGTAAATGTTGGTGTAATAGAATATGCTTCAAACTGATTTGTATAATAAGGATTAACTTTTATGTAATAATAACCTTCGGACAATCCGGTTAAGTTAACTGTGGTAGTAGCGCTGGCAAAAGTAACATTACTTATAGGTGCGGCATTAGTATCTTTATAAACCTGGAACGTAACATTTCTAAAACCTCCATCGCTGATATTCGGTTGTAAATTATAGGTGATGCTCAAATCGCTGGTTCCTGTATAATTTATTTTATGCCAGTCTATCAAATCTCTTTGATTGTTGTAATAGAAATCAATGTGTCCATACGTGGTTAAGTTAGATGGAAGTGTTTTAGCCAAATGAGCTGTATTATTAGGCTCCTTGTCATTTGTATAAGTGTAAGTAAGTAAGCTATCCGTTAATGTGTATGGCTCAAACTGATTTGAGTAATAGGAGTTTATTTGAACGTAATATGTTCCTGCACTTAGGCCGTCAACATTTAAGTATGCAGTACTTGCGGTAACCAAATTGCCTAATGACGTTGTTCCATCATTATCATACAAAGTGGCTTGTACATTATAACCATTGCCTGATGAAAGTTTTAATTGAATTAAGCCATCTGCAGTTGTAGTTATCTTATAAAAATCTATGAGATCACGATGATTTTTATAATAGTAATCAATATGCCCTGTTGTAGTTGAATTTACTGCAAGCGTAAGTGCAGTAGCTTTTGTGCTGTCGGGCTCTGCATCATTTGCCTGGGCCGGTTTAAATAAACTATCTGTAATTGTGTAAGGTGCAAACTGGTTAGTGTAATATGTACCAATTTGTACATAATATGTTCCTGCACTTAGGCCGTCCACATTTAAGTATGCAGTGCTTGCGGTAACTACGTTGCCTAATGACGTGGTTCCATCATTATCATACAAAATCGCCTGTACATTATTACCATTGCCTGACGAAAGTTTTAATTGAATTAATCCATCTCCATCAGTGGTAATTTTATAAAAATCTAAAAGATCCCGCTGGTTATTATAATAATAACCTTCATGACCGGTTTTTGTGCTGTTTAAAGGAAGCGTAATTGCTGTAGCCTTACTACTATCAGGCTCTGCATCGTTTGCCTGTACTGCTTTAAATAAACT
>JAFBAF010000047.1 GCA_019247895.1 Parafilimonas sp.
AGACGAGGATCGATTTTATATTCATTCGTAAATGCATAACCATGTTCTGTACGGTTAGGCATATCATTTTCCAAAACAGGTGTCATCCATAAAGTTGTAACACCCATGTCTTTTAAATAATCCAAATGGTTGATCACACCTTGCAAATCGCCGCCATGTCTTGTAAAAATTGAATCACGGTTTAATGATTGATCTCTCATGCCTGCAACGCGATCATTTGTTGTATCGCCATTGCTGAAACGATCAGGCATTAATAAATAAACAAAGTCTGATGATGTAACACCTTGCGCATATAAAGTGCCGTTGCCTTTTCTTCTTTCTTTTAATTCATACTCTATACTTATTTTATTTGTGCCTGTTCCAAAACTGAAAGCACGTTTACCAGCTTTTGCACTTTTATCAATAACTAAATCAAGAAAAATATAGTTTGAATTTTCAACACGTTCAATTTTTGTAAGCGTAATTCCATCTGCTATTTTCATTCCAGCTGCAGACATTTTTATCATTGGAATTTTATCAGCAATTTTTTCTGAGCGAATCATCAATTGAAGATTTGGGTTCTTCATCCCAACCCACCAATGCGTTGGATATACCTCGATGTTTTGAGCTGATGCTTGTAAGAGGTAAGATGTAAGAAGTATGATGTAAGAAAACTTTTTTATCACGATTGTTTTTTAAATGATTAATTGAACTATCGGTCTGACGCTTTTGAAGCATCTTACCGTTCTATTCTGCAAGGCGTATCGTTTCAATATCCTGCACAATTTCTTCAGCAGCTTCTTCTTTATTTTCTTTTACAATAAAATTCATAAACCCAGCAATGATCATTGAAATACCGCCAATGAGCAAAGCATAAATACTTTCATCATTAAACACATGCTTCACAAAAAAACCTAAAATAGCAGCTGCCAATATTTGAGGAATTACAATAAAAAAATTGAACACGCCCATATAAAAACCCATTTTGTTTGCGGGCAATGCACCGGCAAGAATTGCATAAGGCATAGTAAGTGTTGAAGCCCAGGCAAGACCAACAAAAACCATTGATATAAGCAGCGTGTGATTATCCTTTATAAAGAAAATAGAAATTAACCCTGCGCCACCGAGAATTAAACAAATTAAATGTGTAAAACGGCGACTGATTTTTGCAGCAAGCATCGGTAATAAAAACGCAGCCAATGCAGAAACGCCATTATACACCATAAACATTACACCCACCCAATCGCCTGCATCCTGGAATGCTTTTGAAGTAGTGTCTGTTGTATTGTAAACATTTTGTGCAACACCTGCAGTTGTATAAATCCACATAGAAAAAAATGCAAGCCATGTAAAAAACTGAACAATGGCTAATTGCAACATTGTTTTTGGCATTGAACCGATGCCTCGTATAATTTCTGAAAAACCATGTGCAAGTCCTTTTGATTGTAATTTTTCTTCTTCCCATTTTTGTATGTCTTCTGGCGGAAATTCTTTAGTTGTAAAAACAGTCCACATAACTGCAATCAAAAAAATAAATCCACCAATATAAAATGAATATTTAACTGAGTTAGGAATAACACCTTTTTCCGCAGTGTTGCTTATATGAAAAGCGTTTGTAAAAATATAAGGAAGCAAAGAAGCAATTACAGCGCCTAAGCCAATAAAAAATGTTTGCATGGCAAAGCCTGCAGTTCGTTGTGATGCAGGCAATTTATCGCCAACAAATGCACGAAAAGGTTCCATTGAAATATTGATAGATGCATCAAGTATCCAAAGCAACATTGCAGCCATCCATAGTTCAATTGAGTTAGGCATAAGAAATAAAGCAATTGATGCAAGTATCGCTCCTGTAAAAAAGAATGGCCTTCTTCTTCCCCAAAACGGATGCCATGTGCGGTCGCTTAAATAACCAATAATTGGCTGAACGACTAAACCGGTGAAAGGTGCAGCAATCCATAAAATGGCAATCTTATCAAGTTCTGCACCTAAGGTTTGAAAGATGCGGCTCACGTTTGCATTTTGCAAGGCAAAACCAAATTGAATTCCGAAAAAACCAAAGCTCATATTGAACAACTGACCAATGGTAAGTCTTGGTTTTACGGATGATGTATTTGAAATAACAGAAGCAGTCGCAGCCATAACAATCGTTTAAAAAACAAATATGTATAAAAACCGCGAAGATTTTTAAAAATCTCCCTGGTTTTAAAAACAAAATCGACAGAGCAAAAAATAATTTTAACTATTAGTGCCATTTGCGTTTTGATGAATAAAATAGTTGAGCTGTACATTTGTATTTGCAATGAAAGTTTTAAAACAAATACTAAAGTTTTTCAGGAATGTTTTCTTTCCGAAAAAGAAATGTTGCCAATAGTGTTTGGCAGAATTAATTTCAGCATGTAACATTGCACCTCTTTTAAAGCCCGTGTGGCGGAATTGGTAGACGCGCCAGACTCAAAATCTGGTTCTCGCAAGGGAGTGAAGGTTCGATTCCTTTCGCGGGCACAGTTTAAGGCAGTTCTAATGAACTGCCTTTGTTTTTAAATGTTTTGTTTCATGGTTGGCCAGCCGTTTTCTGCAACTGGCTTCCTTCTGTTGTAAGATTGTTATCAACGATGCGATTATTGTACTGTTGAATAAATGCTTGCAAACGATTTGTAATAACCCTGGTTGTATCAGGCATCGCATTTATTAAATTGTGTTGTTGCGTAAAATCTGTTTTGTAATTATATAAGCCAACAGGTTTGTCATTGCTATACATTAACAAATAATCGTTCCAGAAGTAATTGTAAGTATTGTTAAGATAATTGATAGCGTAAGGCGTTTTATCTTCTGCAAAAATATTTCTGCCAAAGGCAATGTATGGTTTATTGTAATGTAGGTAACCTAAAACTGTAGGCATAATATCAATTTGATTGATCATTTCCTGTTTGAAAGAAGGTTGCAGGCCGCCGGGTTTATAGAAGAAAATAGGAATGGATGATGTGCCCGGAACTGAATGATATTTTGCATACTGGGATTGAAACGAAACATGATCTGCTGTAAACACAAACAATGTATTTTTAAACCACGGCATTTTTGATGCGGTTTGAAAAAACTCACGGATCGCTTTATCAGAATATTGTATTGTACGCTGAACAGGCAAAGGTCCGCCCTTAAATACGCCATCATATTGTTTTGGTAATATGAAAGGGTCATGTGATGAAGCTGTAAATACTGTACTTAAAAAAGGTTGGCGAAAAGTATTCATTTTATTTGCAAAGAATTGAAGAAACGGCTCATCCCAAATGGCCCAGATGCCATCAAATTCTTTATCATTATTGTATTCATTCTTGCCAAAATAATCATCATATCCAATAGTTTTGGAGAAAGCGAGAAAACCCATTGAGCCGTTTGGCGCGCCATGAAAAAAAGCAGAATAATATCCTTTACTTTTCAATAAAGAAGCAATACTATTAACCTTATCTCCTGAATATTGCGATAAAATATAAGGCACTTGCAAAGAAGGAAGGCTGCACAATACTGAAGGCATTGCTTCGATAGATTTATGACCATTTGCAAATGAATATTGATAAGCACAACTGTTTGAAATTAATGAATCAAGAAACGGTGCATAGCCTTTATAATCTTTTCCCATATCTTTATTGTAAGCGCTTATAAATTCCTTCGAAAAACTTTCAAGAATAAAAATCACAACATTATCTGGTTTGAATGCAGCAGTGTCAGTTGGCACATGCAACGGCGTAAATACTTTGTTCAATGCATCATCAGAAGAATAATAATCTACTTTTTTTATAACCTCTGTTGTAGCTGTACGAATAAGTGCAAACGGTGTATTAAGAACAATGGCTGCGTATTGTGGTTTTACACTGTATTGCGGCGCATTACTTAATGTAATAGGCCGTGTGCTATGTTTGAAACCGCCTCTTACGCCGCCAACAAAAAGCACAACAACAACAGGTATTAATAAAATACTTGTGATGTATTGAAGCCATGGACTTTTTATTTGCGGCCCTTCGTAATCTATTTTATCAGCTAATTTTTTAAGACACCAAACCAATACAATAAAAAGCAAAACGAGGTACCAGTAAGTTATTAAAAAATGAAGAAAAAGCGATGGTATATTTTGTTCGTGCTGAAACTGAGAAAAGATGGTAAGCGTTGTTCTTGCCAACGTAACACGGTAGTAAATAAAATCAATAACGTTGGTTGCAACAGCAACTGAATTAACAATTACAAAAACCCATTTTATTATCTTTTTATAAATTGCATTGTACCGTAAAGGATGAGGAATTGTTATTAAAAGTACCAAAAGAGCATTGCTGTATAACACTCCGGGTAAATCAAACACTAAGCCGCCGGCAAGCAATTGAATAAATATTCCGCCAGTTATGCCCGGGAAATATTCAGTATTGAACAAATAAAATCCTATACGGCACAGTGTATAAAACACCATTGCCAGCAACAGGTAACGCACTAATGCTGCATAAATATTTTTTTTCCACCGAAAACCGTTTGCTGATGTGTTCATAATATTTGATAATAATTGTAAGCAGGCTGTTTGACTTATTTTTATATTGAATCACGGACGTATAAGCTCAAAACTATCTTTTAAAATTTCAATTTTAAATTTAGAAGCAGTTTGATAAGGATCTCCGTCAATATGCAAAGGCGCATGTTTTAAATTTTTAATAATGAGCGAAGGTGTTTGAAAATATAATACTGCACGTTCAGTATTGTCTTTTCCCAAACGTTGCAGTTTGTAATTGCCACGAATTTGGTTCAAAACAGATAACGCCAATTTTGCCTTACTCATTTTTTGCACAATTACTATATCAAGTAAACCATCGTTTAGTTTAGCTTTTGGCGCAATTGTAAATTTATTACCAAACTGGTTGCTGTTTGCAATACTTATAAAATATGCATCTGTAACAAAAGAATGATCATCCATTATTATCTCAAAAGGATAAGTTGATGCTTTAAAAAAATGCAGCAGTGTTTGTTTTATATATGTTGACAAACCACGATTCGGGAGTGTAGCAAATTTATAAGCAACTGCTGCATCAAAGCCCAAACCGCTTAACATGCAACCATAATGTTCGTTTATAAAAAATGCATCTGTTTTTTTTGAATGATGTGCAAAAATCAATTGTAAAGCACTAATTGTATTTTTTGGAATTCCGGCAGCATAAGCAAGTCCGTTACCACTGCCGGCCGGAATAATGCCAAACCTGACGTTGCAACCGCGAAGTGAATTCGTAACCTGGTTAACTGTACCATCGCCTCCAATAATAACTACATCGGTTATTTTTTCGTGGTCGATCTTACTTTTCAAAAATTGGTAATCACCTTTTGCATCAGTAACAATAAATTCAAAGTGCAAATCATGTGCTTTAGTAGCCGTCTCTATTCTTTTCAGAAGCGAATCTTTTCTTTTTGCACCCGATATTGGATTATAAATGTAAATTATCTTCTGTGCCATTAAAATCGGAAACAATTCGTTTGAAACTGGCAAAATAAATGCGTTTTAAAATAGAATTAGAGCATTTAACATACTTAATACCTTAAACATTTAAAGATTAAGGCGCTTATACACATTGCCTGCAAAACTTTTAATTTAATTTTTTTTCAATGGTTTGTTTATTGATCTTACTTCGTTAAAAAAGAATGCAAACAAAACACAATACCATATTTGTTTTAATGCCGGATAACTCAAGGCTGGAAGTTTCTTATTACTGTAAGCAAACGGCCGCCAAACAAAAAGAAACAGAGCTGATCATTCAATTGCATGATTGCATTTGCCGTTTAAAAATTGATGAGTCCATTTGCAATTCCCCGAACGAACTTGAACATTTGGTGCACAAAAAAGTGCTAAATACACGAGGGCATTTGTGCGAATAACCGGGTGGTAAACATATCAGGAATAAAGGGGTTTTTATTGTTTCGGCGTATATGTATGTGTAGTTCAATTTCTATACGCAATCAACTATATGTATAAAACTTACCTTTTATCTTTATCCATTATTTTCTTTTCTTATGCAAACGGGGGTTCAATAACATTGGACACGAGGGACGCGACCGTATGGCTGCCGCAACAAACAATTACAGGCAGTGTATCCGGGCTATCATCTAATAAATTAAAATGGCATGTAAATAATATAAGTGGTACTGCAACTGTTCATTCAAATAGCAAATTCAGCTTTTCATGTATACTTACTGAAACCAAAAATATTATTTGGGTAGAAGATGCCGGTGGCAATATAATATCAGACAGTATTCATTATACACTTGGTTATAAACCTTTGCCTGAAGTAAAACCTTTTGCCTCAATTAACGGAAATACTGCAAAACTAAAAACAGATATTATTGATAATCCATACAATTTGCCGCTTACTTATAAATGGGCAACATTAAAATCTCCTGCGCCTGTTTCAATTCACAATGCCTCAAATGCAAGTGCAACTGTGCAAATTCCAAATACAAAAGGAGATTATTTTTTTATTGTAACAGTTTATGCCGGAACTGATTCAGCGAAATACACAACTTGCGTTTCAAGAACTGATACAAGTTTGCAGGCATTTAAAATATCTAAAGATCATGCTGCATGGATCGATTCAGCATTGATCTATGAAATAACGCCATATGTTTTTGTAAAAGACGGCCAGTATCCGGACATCACAAAAAAATTACCTGAATTAAAACAACTTGGTGTGAATACAATTTGGCTGCAACCAATATACAAATCACACGGAAACGAGCAAGGCTATGATGTGATCGACTATTTCTCTTTAAGAACTGATCTTGGAACAGAACAACAACTGCGCGATTTAATAGCAACTGCAAAAAATTTAAACATGCATGTTTTGTTTGATTTTGTTCCAAATCATACATCAATTTATCATCCTTATGCTAAAGAAGTTAAGCAATATGGAACACTAAGCCACTATTACAATTTGTACCAGCATAAAATTGATGGTGCAAAATATTCATCGCAGGAAAATGTAGATGCGGATGGTTTTGTGCATTATTTCTGGAAAGATTTGGTGAACATTGATTACACGAATGCTGAAGCACAAAGATGGATGATCGAAGCTTATAAATACTGGTTACAAAAATTTGATATTGATGGTTACCGCATTGACGCCGCCTGGGCTTTCAATGCAAGAAATCCATCTTTCGGAAGCCAGCTTCAAACTATTTTAAAAAGCATTAAGCCAGGTATTTTATTGCTTGCAGAAGATAAAGGCGCTTTGCATTCTGTTTACACAGAAGGCTATGATGCTGCTTACGACTGGACAGCAGATTCGAATTGGATATCAAGCTGGAGCTGGGCAACAGATTACAATCCTCCGCATAATCCAACTGTTTTTAATTATTTCGATGAAAATAAAAGAAGCACGTTGTTAGATAATTCTTTTTTTAAAAATGGTGATACAACACACATGCGTTTACGTTTTTTGGAAAACAACGATCAGCAGCGTTTTATAACAGCGCATGGAAAAGAACGCACAAAAATGGCATCAGCAATATTATTTGCGTTACCAGGCTTGCCCATGTTGTATAACGGCCAGGAGATCGGTTATCAAAGAAGCATAAATAGTAACAGGGCAATTTTTAAAGCCAGTCAAAGCATTCAATCGCTTGATACAAATAATTTATTTCCGTGGTATGAAAAATTGTTGGAATTGCGCAACAATCATGATGCATTGCGCAGCAATCTCATGGAAAGTTTGCCGGTTAATTTAGAAACAATGTATGCATTACATCGCTGGCAAAACAATGAAAATATAATTGTGCTCACTAATCTTGGCCAGGAAGATGCAACAACTGTTGTAAATATCAAATCAATAAAAAAAGCGACAAAAAGCGCTGTTAAATACACTGACCTCATAACACACGAAAATTTTTATGCAGATTCGAATGCAGCTTCATTAAACATTTTCATGAAAGGGTATAGCACAAGATTGCTGCTTGCCACAGATGCAGATTCAGTTTTTATTGCGGTTGATAAATAAATTTTTTAAGATGTTTGGTAACAAGCCGCATTATTTATCCGGGTTACTATGTTTTTTAAAGTCGCAATAAATACCGCAACAAATTATTTTGTTACCAGCAGCGGCATTTCATAGCATCTTCGTTGGGTCGTAACACTTGTACAGATAATATATTGGTCTGTTATTATACTGCACATTGCCGAATTTTCAAATGTCCAATTCCAAAATTAATTAACTCAGCTGCCCGCATAAATAATCAAACCAATTCCTGCAATAAAAAATAAAAACATTATTGCGAGTAAAGTGTTTGTTGATTTGGGTGCATGCTTAAACTCTTTCCAGATAAAAACGCCCCAACAAGCAGCAACTAATGTTGCACCCTGGCCTAATCCGTAAGAAATTGCAGGGCCAGCCTTACCTGCTGCAATTAAGTTAAATGAATTACCAAGCCCCCAAATTAATCCGCCCAATAAGCCAACCAAATGTGTTCTGAAATTTCCTTTAAAATAATCTTTGTAAGATGTTGGTGAACCCGTAATTGGTTTGCGCATTAAAATAGTGTTGAATAAAAAATTACTGATGAATATGCCAACAGAAAAAATAAACACAGCTGTGTATGGTGTCATCTTACCAACAGCAGGCGATTGAAAATTTTCTATATCCATTGATGCTGCAATAAAGCGATAAAAAAATGACATTAAAATGCCTGCAACAACAGACAATAAAATTCCTTTTTGAACGGTTGGTTTTGCTTCAACATCAGTGAGTGATGGTTTTGTTTTGTTTGCTTTGCTGTATGCAAAAGCATTTAATAAAATGGCAATAATAATTAAAGCAACGCCAAACGATAAAAAAGTTGCATCACCTTTTTGTGCAACTGCATAATTTAGTATCACACCAAGCACCAATGCAATTCCAATTCCTATCGGGAAAGCAACAGCTAATCCTGCTTCAGCAATTGCTGCAGAAAATAAAATGTTTGCCGCATTAAAAATTATTCCGCCTAAAAATGCGCTGAACAATGCAGCGCCGCTTGCTTGTTGCAAATCGTTTATAAAACTTCTGCCTTCACTTCCTATACTGCCTAACGTTAGTGCAGAAATGATGGAGAAAACCAAAATACCAATTACATAATCCCAATAGAATAATTCGAAGCGCCAGGTTTTTTGAGCAAGCTTTTGTGTGTTTGCCCATGAGCCCCAACACAACATGGTGATGATACAAAAAATTACTGCTAAAGAATAATCATGAACGATGAACATAGTCTGAACCTGGATTTATATGATTAAAGGATTTACAAGATAAAATAATTTATGCGCTTTCATTAAATAAACAATGTGTGCCGTCATGCCCAACTTGATTGGGCATTTCATAATTAGCGAGTAATTAAGTATGAGATTCCCGCCTTCGCGGGAATGACGTCAAACTTCGTTTGCTTTTATTATTGTCAAAGAAATCATTTCGCAGCATCTTCGTTTTCCTTCATTCCATCAATTGGTTTATCTGTATAATAAATTGCTGAAACATTATTAATGTTATGTTCTGTTGATGGATTTAAAATTTTCAACTTCACTTCATGTTTGCCTTTTGGCAGATCATAATTCCAGCACAATTCATAACGGCGTGTTGTATAATTCGCAGGCAATTCAGGTTTCTCAATCAACTTCCCATCAACATATAATTCTGTATGAAAAACAAAATCAGAATTGCTATTCCATTCAGCAGTTTCACCACGTATTACAAAACCGGTTCCTTCATAATTAAAACTGATCTCATCTTTTTTATCATTCCATTGCACAGGAATTTTTGCAACAGGATATAATCCATCAAAACTTTTTTCAAATTTTACAGTAGTGGGTGTTTGTGTTTTGATGATGATATTATCTCCTTCAACCTTTCCACCATTGCGTTTTATATTTTCCAATGCATGTTTAAATCCGATTTGATACACATTATTCAAACTCATTGTTGTGTATTTAAAATCTATGTCTTCACTTTCTTTTAAACCTTGTTTCCAGTAAGCTGGAATTTTATTATAACCTAACAAAGCGCCAAGTATTCCACCAACAGTTGACGGGTTACAATCTGCATCTTGTCCGCAACGTGCAGTTATTTCTAATGTTTTCGTATAATCTTTATTACCATACAATAAACCAAGCACAACATACGCCGCATTTACTTTTGCATCAATATCAAAAGGTTCAAACACACCTTCAGGGCAACCAACATCATTCGCCCATTTTTTTTGAATATGAAACCATGTTTGTTTCCAATCGTCTGGAAATTGTTTGTGCCATTCAACTACATCATGTATGCATTTATAAAATTCACTTTGCTGCGGAATTGTTTTCAACGCTTCATTAATAATAAAATTTATGTCTGATGAAATAAATGTTTGCGTATATATTGCACCAACAAAAACACCACCATACCAACCATCGCCGTAATTCATGATGTGACCAACCTTATCACTCATCGCCGATGCTGCATTCGGCATACCCGGGCTCATCAATCCTGCAAAATCACTTTCAATCTGGTAATCTATATCATCAGCATGCGGATTGTTCATCCAGTAACCACTTTGCGGCGCCGCGATGCCATTCAAAATATTGTAACGCGCTGCCTGGTTCGCATGCCACAACATATAACCTGCATGCGCAAACGCCGCCGCAAACGAATCCACCGGCGCATCAGAACCATCGCGTTCCAGCACATCAACAAACGTCAGGTCCATGTACAG
>JAFBAF010000211.1 GCA_019247895.1 Parafilimonas sp.
TTTGTACAGGGGAATGCAGGTAAATAATCACGTCCGGAAATATCAACTGCTGCTGCATAATATCATACAATTTTTGATATAACCTGAATTCATCATCAGTTAAATTAACTTTTGCAAACAGCAAACATTTGGAAAAAAAATAATCAGATACAGTAACATTTTGAAACAGGTCGCTGGTATGAATCGTATCTTTTAGCTGCTTATATCTTTCCGCCATAAAAAATAATTCGAGCGGAAAAGCATTTTGTTTTGGGTTCTCATAAAATTTTGGAAGAAAAGGGTTGTCGGCAAATTGCTCGAGTATTAACCGTGCATTTAATTTTTTGGAAAGCAGGTGCGCCAATGTTGTTTTACCTGCACCTATGTTACCCTCAATAGCTATGTAATGGTATTGCATCAAATCAAAATTAACTGTGCAATCTTCTCATTTTATGAAATTTTATACACAGGTAATTCATCTTTACATTCGATCAATAATTCATTGATTGTTTTATGCAAAACAGGATGTATTTTCTCTCCGGCAATTTCCTGTAGAGGCGTTAATGCAAACCTTCGCTCTGCTAAATGCGGATGCGGAATAATTACGGTGTCAGACTGGTAAACAAGATCGTTCATCAGCAATATATCAATATCTATAATACGCGGGCCCAACTTCATATCACGCTTTCTGCCTGAAATTTTCTCAATTTCCAACAAAACCTTCATCAATTCATCAGCATTAAGTTTAGTTTGAATTTGCAAAACCTGGTTATAAAAATCAGGCTGATCTCTAAAACCCCATGCAGCGGTTTGATAAACAGAAGATCGTTGTTGAATTATTCCGCCATATCGCTGAATAGCATCAGATGCATTTTGAAGGTGTTGCAACCGGTCGCCCAAATTGCCACCTGTAAGCAGAAAAGCTGTATTCATAAATTCACAATATATAAGCAGCAAATATCTTTACTTTTGTGTGCTGCGTATAATTAAACAAATCAGCTTTAGTTTTAAAGTTGCTTTTAGCGCTTAATTAATTTTCAGCCTTAAGGTAAACGAATTAACATGAGAAGTTTTCTAAAGATCTTTTTTGCGTCATTAGTGGCATTAATTGTATTTAGCATTGCCATTATTTTCGCTATTTCTATTTTTATCGGCAATGCTGCCAAGCCATCAAAGCCTGACGTTGGTTCGAACGGCGTACTTGTATTGGATTTGAGTAAAGATTTTGCCGAACAAGCTAAAACCGATCCGCTCAATAGTTTTTTTGGAGATCATTCTAAAGATGTTCCGGGTTTATATGATGTTGTAAGAATGATCCGTTATGCAAAATCAGACTCATCAGTTAAAGGCATTTATATTAAGGCAGGCGATAATGAAAATGGTTATGCGGCGAGTGAAGAATTGCGCCAGGCATTGATCGACTTTAAAAAAAGCAATAAGTTCATCATTGCTTATGGAAATGTTATTCCTGAACGTGCATATTTTATTGCAACTGTTGCTGATAAAATTTATTGTAATCCTGCAGGTGGCGTTGAATGGGATGGTTTTGCAATAGATGAGCTATTTTTAAAAGGCCTGCTTGATAAGCTTGAGATAAAACCGGAAATTTTTTATGCAGGAAAGTTTAAGAGTGCAACCGAACCATTACGTGTTACAGAAATGACGGATGCGAATCGCCTGCAAACAACAGTTTGGTTAAATGATATTTATAATAATTTATTACTGAGAACCGCTGAGGCAAGGCATCTTGATACAGCAACATTGCACCAGCTTGCTAACACGGGTGCTGTACAAACAGCTAAAGATGCATTAAGATATAATTTAATCGATGGCTTAAAATATGATGATGAAGTACAAACCGAATTGCTTGCTCGTTTGCATAAAAAAGAAAAAGACAACATCAATTTTGTGAACCTTGGTAATTATGCTGCCGCGGTTAATTTTCAAAAAACAGGAGATGGCGGAAAGATTGATATCATTTACGCGCAAGGAGATATTGTGGATGGCAAAGGCGATAAAGATGAAATAGGCAGTGATGATTATGTAAAAATTATTCGTAAAGCAAGATTGGATGATGACGTAAAAGCGATTGTGTTTCGCGTAAATTCTCCAGGCGGAAGTTCTTTAGCAAGTGAAAATATATGGAGAGAAATTTCTCTTGCAAAAAAAGCGAAGCCCGTTGTAGTAAGCATGGGCGATTATGCAGCTTCAGGTGGTTATTATATTTCCTGCGATGCAGATTCTGTTTTTGCAGATGAAACAACGATTACCGGTTCAATCGGCGTGTTTAGTGTATTAGCAAACATGAAAGATTTTTTCAATGATAAACTGGGCATCACATTCGATGGTGTGAAAACCGGGCCTTATGCAGATTTAGGTTCCATCAGCCGCCCTTTATCTGACCAGGAAAAAAATTTCGTACAAGCATCTGTTGATACAATTTATAATCTGTTTAAAAGCCGTGTTGCTAATGGCAGAAAAAAAGATGTTGTTTATATTGACAGTATTGCACAGGGCCGTGTATGGATCGGCAAAAGAGCAATTGGTGTAGGTTTGGTTGACAGAACGGGAACATTGCAAGATGCAGTGAATTGCGCGGCGAGAATGGCAAAAGTAAGCAGCTACAGAACAAGAGAATATCCGGAACAAAAGAGCTGGCTCGATGATTTAACTAATCAATCCTTCAGCGCTGAAAGCCAGCAAGAAGCTTTGGTGAAACAAATAGGTGAGCAGCAATATAATTTGTTGCAAAAATCAAAACAATTTATTAAAATCATCAACATTCCGCAGGCAAGATTACCGTTTGATGTGAACTTGAGATAGATATTGTTACAAGCTGTGTTTATATATTTTCAAGATATATGCTAATACAACTCTTACATTTTTATCAATTCATCATCTACAATAGCAAAAATATTATCTGTTTTTTTCTTATCAATTAATGCAAGTCCGCTAAATTTTGAAAATGCAGGCAGCACTGCAAAGTGTTCGTTAAAATAAAAGCACGGAAAGCTTAGATGCTGCCTGCTTTTGCCTCTAATTGAAATACCCGGATGTAAATGGCCTGTAAAAAAATAAGCATCTGTATGCTGGGGAAAATTGTCGATGTGTGCACAATCATGAATGAATGCAAGAGTATTAATTCTTAAAAGTTCTTCTGCAAATACATTTATATTGATTTGCTTATACCAATCTTTATGTAATATATCATGATTGCCTTTTATAAGTGAGATATGCAATTGCGTAAAATCATTTCTCCACTTTTCAAACAACAAATGTTCTTTATTTGACTTGCTGTGAAACAAGTCTCCAACAACAATTAAATGTTCGGGTTTATAAAATTGCAAAAGGTTAAACAGTCGCTGTAAATCTTCTACAAAAATATTTTGTGGCAGCGCTATTCCTGATTTTCTGAAATGCCCGGTTTTACCAAAATGACTGTCGGATAAAATGAGTGTTTTCTGATCTTCCCAAAAAATCGTTCGCTCCGGCGATAGCCACAAATGCTGATCTTTAAAATGAAAATGATGTTGTTTCATCTGCGGGTGCAAACCTAAGCTACAGTGTTGATGATTGAATAAAGGCGCTAAAAAATTATAAAGTTGTTGAAAAATAAAAACTCACCCAAAGCTGGTGAGTTTGTGCAGAAATTTTGGCATGGTAAAAAAGATTTGCAACCGCTAATACGAAAATAGCCTTAAAAAATGCTGCATCAATCGTATAAGGCTCATCAGCATGACCCTGTTTTTTCCCTTATAAATTCGGGAGAAATACGGTGTAAATAATATCTATTTAAAAAGAGTTTTGAAAAGAATTTATTTAAAAAGTAAATTCAATATTGATCATAATTTAAAACTTTAAAAAATGGATAATGGACTTACATTTCGGTTTGAAGCTGCCAATATAAAAGCTTTATTAGATAAGTTAGATCCTACGAAAAAGGATCATATTTTGGTAACGTTATATTTGGAACCCGTTCCAGGTTCAAGTACTGCTTTATTAAGGGCTAAAGCTGAGTCGTACACACAAGAAGCAAGTGGCGCGCCTTCTATTCCAACAGGAGATACTAAAGGAGGTTGCCCTGTGCCACCTTGTGCATAGCGTTAAAAAAAAGACTATAATGCATTAGTTAAAACTACAGAATTTGTTCGGTTAAAATGACTGAAAAAAATCAACAAATTTGAGAGCAATTTTTACAAACTATTTAGAACCCATATCATATTTTATTACAACAATAATATTATTGCTGTTTTCAGTAAGTAACAATCTTCTTAAGATGTGGGTTCTTTTTGCTTTTAATTTATCAGCAGCCATATTAATGCTTTTGGCAAGTTTAAAAGTGCTTCCCCAAATAAATAATATTATAGAATACGACCTGCTTTTATTATTTGCAGGCTGGTGTATCGGGTTTTATTTTTATTTTCTTTTTGACACAAAAATCTCAAAAATGTTTTGCGTATGCATTATCGTGCTCAGTACAATTAATTTTATTTTTCAATCGCATGCATATTTTGATAGCTTGGGGTTCTATTTATTTTCTTTGTGTGTAGTGATAATGATTTTTATATATTTTATCCAATTGCTAAAAAAAAGCCCGGGCGAAACTATTTTAATGAATTTCAATTTCTGGATAAATATTTCCTTTTTAATTTATCATTTAGGAGCAATAATTATTTTTCTTTCAATTTACATACTTACAAATATGGTTAGTAAGTGGCAGGATCGGCTTAACATTGGCAATCTCTGGGCTGCTCAAAATATTCTTTTATTTTTAAGTGCTCTTTGTCTATCTTATGGTTTTATATGGATAAAGTTTCACAAGAAATCATCCTTATAATAGGTATAACTGTTTCTCTATTGGTAGTAGGCATCGGAATAATAAGTCTTTTTATTGCATATAGAAATAAACAAACAAAACTTATCCAGGAGAAAAAAATTCTCGAAGCAACATTTCAACAACAACTCCTCCAAACACAGCTCGAGATACAGGAACAAACATTCAATATTATCAGTCGGGAAATTCATGATAATGTTGGCCAAATTTTAAGCCTTGCTAAAGTGCAGTTGAATATTATTGATCAAAGTGAAACATTAAATAAAACTTTACTTGCAGATGCAAAAGACAGTGTGAGCAAGGCAATGACCGATTTACGTGACATTGCCAAGAGCCTGAATACTGAACGCATTCAACTTTCAAGCTTAACTGAAATAACAGCTAATGAACTGCAACGAATAAATCGCGCAGGTTTGATATTTACTTCTATAAATACAGAAGGCAAAGAACAAAATATGCAGGAGCAAAAAAAACTGATCATATTCCGAATAATACAGGAATCATTACAAAATATCCTAAAACATTCCAAAGCAAAAAATATAGATATACTTTTTTGTTACGGAACAGAACATTTAACGATTAAGATTCAGGATAACGGCACAGGCTTTGCCAAAGAATTACTCACAAAAAAAGACGGGCTTGGGTTACAAAACATAATTAACCGCGCTGCACTAATTGGCGGAAAAGCTGATATTACAAGTATGATTAACGAAGGAACTACTATTACAATTACATCACCGTATGCCTGATACAAGAAATATAGCGATTGCAGATGATCATACTATGTTTAGAAAAGGATTGGTAGTATTGATAAATCTTTTTCCAAACTATGGAGTATTGTTTGATGCAGCGAATGGAAAAGATTTTATATCGCAGTTGAATCCTAAAAATTTACCCGACATAGTATTGCTAGATATTAATATGCCTGAAATGGACGGATACTCAACAGCAGAATGGTTAACTGCCAATTATCCTGAAATTAAAATTTTGGCTTTAAGCACAATGGATGCTGAAACATCGATTATCAAAATGATCAAAAGCGGAGCTAAAGGTTATGTTTTAAAAGATGCCGAACCATCTGAATTGAAATTAGCTTTTGATGAAGTAATGAGTCGCGGATATTTTTATAATGAGCTTATTACACGCAAAATAATGAGTTCAATCAATCTTTTAACGGATGCAAAAAATACGACAGCGACTTTTGTAAAACTTTCAGAGCGTGAGATAGAATTTTTAAAACATGCCTGTACAGAATTAACATATAAAGAAATTGCCGACAGAATGCATGTTAGCACCCGGACTGCTGAAGGTTACCGTGATGCGCTTTGCGAAAAACTTGGCTTGAAAACACGTGTTGGTTTGGCCATGTATGCTATTAAAAACAATCTCGTAAAGCTGTAAGGGTTTAAGTAGTTTCTGCACAAATATAAATTCAGGCATTAAAAATGCTATATACACTTACTAAGTCTTTACGGGATAAGCAAAAAACGTTTCCATACTTTATTACCGGAACAGGCGATATAATTTGCAGTTTAATTTAAAGTCCCTTATGAAAACCAAACTATATTTTCGTGCTTGCGCAGGCAGGCTTTTCCTGGTCTCAGCGGTCGCCCTGGGTTTTTCTGCGTGTAAAAAAGATGCAGCAGTTATTAATACGTATAGAGTTTCTGCTTTCTCTAAGGACATGGTTAAATCAGATGGAATCATTACAGTACAAACAGGGATTTTACCTCCGGTTACCCAACAAAGTTTTATTGCTAACGGCAATACTTCAACCGCAGAATTCCAGGTTTCTGCTACGCAACATATTTTCTTGTACGACATGTATTTTACGGCTACTTATCCTGCCATCCAATATATCACCATAAAAAATTATGGTTTAGGTAATGGAAATGGTAATATAGAATTTAATGGTGGTGGTGATATTGCGGCAGGCGGCGGATCTTCCTTTATTGTGCAAATACACTATAATAATGTTGACAGCAATTCATCAGGGGAAACAGCACAACTATGCCTGACCAATATTGTGTACAGAACTGATGATAATGTATATCATACCTTTTATGCGGCCAACACAGGAAAAGCGCAAACCATGTGTCTTGTAAATAATATACCGCACATTACTTTCCAGGATCCTTCGTACACTGATAACCTAAATGGTTGCAGGGAGATTGCAGAAATTAAACTAAGTGGCGATACTGGCTGGACATTAAATGCATTGCCATTAAATATTTATTCGCCTTATGATGCAACTATTGCAAAATCAAAATTGATAATAAGAAGCGAAGATAAAATGATCAATACAAAAAGTGATTCAATAACATTACAAGCTGGTAACACGATACAAGCTATAGTAAATTTTACAGGTGGCTTTGATCATGTGGCCGGTAAAACAGAAATATTAAAAATCTATGCGCCCGTTGAAGGTTCGGGTTATAATGCACTTGTTACCTCAATGTTTCCTTTAAGCTCTTTTTTGTGGACTGATGGTTTAGGCGCAAAACTGAGCGGCGCAAAAAATAACAGGTTTTTTAAACAATCAACCGGTCAATCAAATTTTCATTGATAAGTAACAAGTGCATTCATAACTGGTTACTATACCAATTCTTCTTTTACAGTTTTGTTATATTCATCAATAAGCTTACGCTGTAAATCATAAGGCACAGGTGCATATTCATTATAACGACTTCTGAATTTTGCACGGCCTTGTGTTAGTGAACGTAGTGATGAAGAATAACCATCCATTTCTGCTAACGGAACTTTTGCTGTTACTTTTTGAAAATGACCTTCAGCATCTATACCTTCAACAATTGCACGACGGGTTTGTAAATCACCCATAACAGCACCTGTAAGATCATCAGGACATAATACTTCAACCTTATAGACAGGTTCTAATATTTGCGGATCAGCATCTTTAAATGCTTGCCGAAATGCCTGCAAACCTGCTATCTTAAATGAAATATCATTGCTGTCAACCGGGTGCATTTTTCCATCATACACACTTACACGAATATCTCTTGCATACGAACCGGTGAGCGGGCCGTTATGCATTTTCTCCATCACGCCTTTTAATATAGATGGAAGAAAACGTGTATCAATTGCGCCGCCAACAATACAATTATAGAAAACTAATTTTCCGCCCCAATCCAAATCATACGTATCACGACCGCGAACATTTAAACCATGTGGTTCTGCAATACCTTCATGCCATGGTTCAATACGCATATATACTTCACCGAATTGCCCGGCACCACCACTTTGTTTTTTATGGCGGTAATTTGCATCTGCTGCTTTGCGAATTGTTTCGCGATAAGGAATCCGTGGTTTGATAAATTTTATTTCAATCTTAAAATTGTGCTCGATTTTCCATTTAGCAACAGCCAAATGCATATCACCTTGTGCATGGATCAACATCTGTTTTAATTCGGATGAAAATTCAACAATTAATGTCGGGTCTTCTTCTCTTAACTGGTGCAATGCCTGGGATAATTTTTCTTCTTCACCTTTTTTTGTTGCTTCAACTGCAACTGTAATGTTAGGTGATGGAAATTCAATTGGCCTTAATTCAATATTCTTTCCTTTTGCATGAAGTGTATTGTTAACGTGCGTGTTTTTTAATTTCAGCGTTGCACCAATATCGCCTGCACATAATTCATTTACAGTTGTGCGTTTATTGCCTTCAACTAAAAATAACTGGTTTATTTTTTCGGTAACGTTCGTGCTTTCATTTTCTAACTCCATTCCCGTTTTTATACAACCTGAATACACTTTAAAAAAGGATAATTCACCAACATGTGGCTCACTTACTGTTTTATAAATAAACATACATGCCGGGCCATTTTCATTACAGGGCAAATCTTCACCTCTTATTGTTTTTTGCGGCGGCATTTCATTTGCACTCGGGCAAACATTATCAATAAAACCCATCAATCTTCCGCTGCCCATATTGCGTTCAGCACTTAAACAAAACAATGGAAATATATCATGATTGATCATTGCTTTTTTCAAACCGAGTTTCATTTCGTCTTCATCCAATTCGCCTTTATCAAAATATTTTTCCATCAGGCTTTCATCGTTACTTGCAATTGCTTCTACTAATTCTCTATGCAATTGATCAGCCTTATCTTTTTCTTCATCTGGTATTGGCAATTTTTCAGGCTTGCCACCCGCATCTTTAAATTTATACATCGTCATGCGCAGCACATCAATTATTTCATGAAAGCCTGCACCTTGTTGCCGCGGATATTGTACTACCTGAACTTTACTTCCAAAATGATTTTTCGCCTCAGCTACGGTGCGGTCAAAATCTGCATCATCCTCATCTAATTTATTCACCGCAAAAATCATCGGCGTTTTAAAGTGTTCTGTATACTCCCAAATAATATCAGTGCTTACTTCAACACCCATTTCTGCATTCAGCAACATAACGCCGGTATCTGCAACACGCAATGCAGAAATTACTTCGCCAACAAAATCATCATAGCCCGGCGTATCGATAATATTTATTTTATAGCCCCGCCATTTTGTGTGCAATAGTTTACTAAAAATAGAATTGCCGCGTTCCTGTTCTAATTCGTGGTAATCACCAACAGAATTTTTTTCTGCAACAGAACCGCGGCGGGTCGTCAATCCGGCTTCGTACAACATGCATTCCGCTAATGTTGTCTTGCCGCAGCCGGCATGGCCGAGCAAGACGATTGATTTTACATGTGAGGTATCAAATTCAGGCATAGCAAAAGTTTTTTTGTTGTGATAAAAAAGCCATTTAATGAAAAGGCAGCTTACCCACCATCTTCATTAAATGGCAGTATAAAGAGTATGAAGATTATTTCTGCGTTTTAATTATTGAACAGCGTGCACAAAATGATCGAGATCTGTACGTAATTCACTCAATATATTTTGAAGTGAATGATAATTTTCATATAAATTTTCATGATAAGCAGAAATGTTATCAGAAAATTGAGGGTTTGAGTTTCCCGAGACTTCAGAATGAAGTTTGCGGTCGTGCAACTTTACCGCATGTTTCAGATCGTGAATGTTGATAAGCTGAATATGCAACTGGTTTTGAAGATGCTCCAGTTCGGTTCGTTCTTCTGTGGATAATGGATGATTTACAGCTTGTTGTAATGTTGTTTGCATCTGGTGCAATTCATCACGGTGGGAACGCAATGTTTCTCTCCAATCGTTGCATTCCCTGGTAAACTGTGAGATTTCTGTTTGAACCATGGGATTATAATTTTAGTGAAGAAATTTCCTGTTTTATAACAGGACGAATGGCACAACTAATGTAGAACTAAATTTTAAAAATTAAAAGCAAATTTTTAGG
>JAFBAF010000294.1 GCA_019247895.1 Parafilimonas sp.
TTCAAGCGTTACTTCTTTCCCGTCAATTGTAGGGAAACGTAAGCGAGCTGTATCATATAAACTTAAAACAGAAGCCTGCACTTTTGCAGATGTTCCGCCTTTTGTTATTGGCGATAAATTATTGCCTTCAATTTTTATAGGGCGGCCATCTCTCACTTTTGCCAAAACACTTACCGCTTCACCGTCCTGCACATAAGTAGTGGCATAATAATTAGCAATACCGGGAACAATATCTTCAGGCTTATTTGCAAAAGGAATAGATTTTCTAACAGGCATTTCGCAACTGGCAGCCAATATAGCAGCAGTTGTACTAAAGCCGAGGTATTTCAAAAAATCTCTTCTTTCCGTTGGCGCCTTAAATAATTTACCGGAAAGCTCAAATGGTAGATCTTCACGAAACTCGTCTTCAGAAGCTTTTTTAGAAGCTTCACTCTTATTCAACTCACCAAAATTTTGCCAGTACTTTTTGTTCATATAACCTGTCTCCAAAAGGAGAATTAAGAAATTAGAAATTTAGTATTAACATTCCTTGCCTTACTCCCTTTTACAGGGATTGGGGGATTTTAATAATGACATTTCTGACATTCAGCCCCACCAATATCTTTCACTGTCACACTATCCATTTTATGGTTCTTAATGTCTTCTTTATATTTTTCGTACATGCTGTAAAAACCATTGCTTTCAAATTGCACTTTTGTAGAACGATGGCAGTTTAAACACCAGCCCATGCTTAAAGGTGCAAACTGGAACATTTCGTTATAACTTGTCACTTCACCATGACAGGTTTGGCACTGAACCCTGCCTGCATTTACATGCTGTGCATGGTTAAAGTACACATGGTCGGGTAAATTGTGAATGCGCACCCATTCAATTGGTTTTGCTTTGCTTGCATCCCAGGGCTGGCCAGGTGTAAAGCCTGCATATTTATATAACTTCTGAATTTCAGCAGTACCATTTACTTCATTACCTTCTGCGTTAACCAGCTTAGGTCCTTTGTATTCGTTTATTGCCATATGGCAATTCATACAAATATTTACTGAAGGAATAGTTGCCTGCTTGCCCTGGTAAACACCGATGTGACAATACTGGCAGTTGATCTGGTTAATACCAGGATGTACTTTATGTGAAAAGAAAATAGGCTGCTTAGGCTCATAAGTTTGCTGGCGGCCCAAACCAATTGCACCTTGTGTAACAAGATAACCGCCAATTAAAAATATTACAAGCGTAAATAAAGTAATGTATGTTTTATTTCTCCAAAAAGGAATTGGCTCATGCGCGGGAACGCCTTCTTTATCATCAGCCATCTTTTTAAGATTGGCATTGATGTATAATAAGGTGAAGGCAACAATAGCGAGAATTAAAGTAAGAACACCGAACATCAACGTTTTATCACCGTTATCTTCTGCAGTTACAGTAACACCGCCGCCATCTGTTGGAGGAGCCGGTGCTTTGCCCGCTTCAGTTTTTACGTAAGCAAGTATTGCGTCAATATCTTTGTTAGACAACTGCGGAAACGGAGTCATCTGCACCTTATTATTCTCATTAAACAAGCTTACCGCGTAAGGATAACCGCTTTGAATAACTTTTGTGCTGTTATGAACCCAATCATAGATTTTGTTAGGATCAGGCCAGCGGTCCTGCACACCGGCTAAGGCGGGGCCTACTAATTTTTTATTTACAGCATGGCAGGAAGCACAATTAGACTGGAACAGTGCATGTCCATCCTGCGCAAAAGATGCAACAGAAAATAAAATAGTAACTATAAATAATATTGATCTAACGGAAGCTTTTCTTGAAATAATTCGTCTTAATTTGAACATATCACAAATCTGGTTGTTGCGATGTTGGAAAATTCTTCGACAGCGGCAAAAATATGACAGGATGCTGACAATTTACATAACATAAAAAATTTTTTTTAACAGTCATCTATGCTTAAGTTATGCGCTTTTATAAATTTAATTTGCATCTTTTAAATGAGCAGTCAACAATTAAAAAACATAGCCATTTTTGCTTCAGGTACGGGAACTAATGCGGCAAACATCATTCAATATTTTAAACAAAAACATACTGCAAATATTGCTCTGATTGTTTGCAATAACCCGCAGGCAGGTGTTTTAAATATTGCTGCAAGCAATAACATCCCATCATTAATTATAGAAAGAGAAAAATTTTTTAAAGGCGATGCTTATGTGCCTGAATTAAAAGCTTTATCCATAGATTTTATTGTACTTGCAGGTTTTTTGTGGAAGATTCCATCATTGTTGATAAATGCATATCGCGATAACATCATTAATATTCATCCTGCATTATTACCAAAATATGGCGGCAAAGGCATGTACGGAAATTTTGTACATGAAGCTGTCTTATCAGCGAAAGAAAAAGAAAGCGGTATAACCATACATTTTGTAGATGAGTTCTACGATAACGGTAAAACAATTTTTCAAACTATCTGCCCTGTTTATGCAAATGATACTACCGAAACGTTAGCCAAACGCATTCATCAGCTCGAGTATGAATATTTTCCAAAAGTGATTGAAGAGCTGATCGTGAAAAAATAAAAAGTTGCATCACGATAATCTTTATTTCATGAAATAAGAGGCTTCCATATTTCATGAAATATTTATATCTTACTTTAAAATTTAACCATGCCAGACACTACGCAGCCAACTAATCCTCCGCCAAGAAAAACATTTTTCGAATTTCTTAAAGACTATATAGCACTTGCTATTGTGGTATTCTCTTTTACTGTTTTAATTGTTCTTATAAGTGCTTTAAGATCTAAGTCTGCTTCTTTCCAGGACTTGAAAGATATTGTTGGGCTTTTTTTACCTGTAATTGGTACCTGGATGGGAACCATACTTGCTTTTTATTTTACAAAAGAGAATTTCGAATCTGCAAGCCGCAGTTTGCGGGAAACAATAAGCAGTTTAACAAGCGAAGAAAAATTAAAGTCGACTAAAGTAAATGAAGTAATGATCAGTGCCGCGCAGATAGACAAATATCCATTAAAGGACGGTCAAACCTGGGATAACGTACCAATAGTTGAATACATAAATTTTCTTGACAGCGTAAAACGGCAAAGGCTGGTGATTTTTGAAAACAACAATGTAAAATATGTGATACATAAAAGCACCCTGAGCAGCTATGTTTATAATAAGCTAATGGCAGGTGTTCAAAAAACAGATATTGATAAATTAACTATAGCTGATTTACTGAAAGATGCACCACAAGACTTAAAGGATTATGTAACCAACACCGTTGACTTTATAAGTGAATCAGCAACCTTATTCGAAGCACAGCAAAAAATGAACGCAAATCCAATTTGCCAGGATGTATTTGTTACCAGCTCCGGTAAAAATACTGACCCAATAAAAGGATGGATAACAAATGTGATTGTTACGGAGAACGCGAAGGTATAAATACTTATATTATCCGGTTCTATCATAAATAAACAACCTGTGATGAGAAGTTAAGTGAATCAATTAATGGTGAATTATAAATTAAAACAAACTAAACACCCAATCAACCAGCATAATAATTATAATTCCGCCAATAATAATAATGGCGAATACATACGGCATCAACCTTTTCTTTTTATCATCGTTGTGCATTGTAAATTTATCTATTAATTAATCTAAAACTTTCACCATAATATTTTTAAAGTAAACAGTGCTGCCGGGATCATGACCTTGCAAAGCAAAAGTACCGCTTGAATTGATTGGCCCTTTTTTATCTGGCGGAGGAACATTACCAGGTTGCGTATAATCAACAACTGTTTTATCATTAATTTTTACAATAATATGATTGCCGGCAACTTTAATGTATTCAGTGAACCAAACATTATCGGGCACAACAACTTCTTTCACATCATCAATTCCGTATAAACTTCCTGTTCGGCGCCAATCTGTGTGCGAATTATTTACTTGCACTTCATAACCAATTTGCGGCCAACTGCTGTCTTGAAATTGCGTATGAAAATATATACCTGAATTAGAATGCGGCCTCGTCATTACTTCAGCTTTAAACTCAAAATTTTTAAAGTTGTGATTGTTCACAGGTCCTTCATAAAATAAATGTGCTGTGTTGCCATTCACTTTTATCATGCCGCTATCAACACTAAATGTAGATGCATTATTGCCAACCTTCCAATCCTTTAAAGATTTGCCATCAAATAACGAAATCCATTTACCGTTTTGCGCGTGCAAAGAAAAAACAACGAATAAAAAGAATAAACAACTGGTAATTTTTTTTAAGGCAATCTTCATATTTAAAATTTATGTTTATTAAAAGCAATTTACGTTCTTTAAATAACTCCCTTTAGGGCTGGGGTAAATAATAATTTCTCCAGGTCACTCAACGTAATTTCTTCCAGCACTTCTCTTTCAGAAATATTATTTTTTGAATGCCATTTTATTAAACGAATATATCCGTCTGCAATTTCAATTCCTGTTATATCACCATCGTCAAAGCAACAGCAACCACTGTTGAAATAAGATGGAATTATTTTAGAAAGATCGGGTGGCGTTGGATTTACCGGTTGTGCTTTTTTTATTTCTTCTTCAATACTTTTTATTGCAGCATCAAATTTATTTTTTTGTGCATCGGCTAACTTAACATACAATCTTTCCAAGTGCGTTAAACTCATAAACACTGCCTGGTGCGTATGACCTGTTATCAACAATATATTTTGCCTGGCGCTGCTCCATTCGTACATCAAACTGTTATGTAAAGATTTTAGTTGATCGTTATACGCCGGTGTGTTTGGGTTTATATCGAGTATGCCTTGCATGGGTCCCCACACATTCGCTACAAAAAATTTACTGAACCAGTTCCCATCACTTTGCAAATCTCCCTGGTGACCATGCGTTAAATAAATTTGAAAGGGTTTTTGATTGATTGATGTTGTTAGAATACATCCTTCATATATTGGTACTTTTTCTCCGTAAATACTTTGCAATTGTAATGATGCTGTTGGATCATTCGCCCAATATAAATCGTGGTTGCCATAAATTTTTACAAAACGTTTTTGTTGCTGAAATAATTTTTCCTTTTCAAAAGATGCGCTGTTATATTTTTTAACCTGGAAAATATTATTCTCCCACAATTCTTCGCCATCACCCAAATTGATAAAGAAAAAATTTTCATTAAAATAATAATGTAATGCGGCAACATAATTTTTTTCACAAACCATAAAATCATCAGCATTATTTTTTCTGCCTTTATGCTGATCTGAAAAAACTATAAATTTTTGTGTTGATGTATTTAGCGGAATAATCAATCCTTTCTTTTCATCACCACTAAAAATTTCATCATGCAATTTTGTAAGCGCATCAAACACACGTTGCTTATCCGGCCTTGAAGAATATTTTTCAGCTAAACGAATTACAGGATTTCGAAAAAATTTTTGAAGCAGTTTTTTCATATTATATAAAAGTAAAGTGAAAGCTGTTTCAATAAACTTTAAATTGAACCATTGCTGCCATGAAATACTGCAGTATAAGTGAGTGACACAAGGGACGATGCTATAAAAGATAAAAACTGATAACAAAAAAATAATTGCATAAAATAATTTGATGCTTATTTTTGTGCAACATGATTCGTAACACACATACACATCATCATCATTTTACCAAAGCGGTAAGCTGAATGATTTGTATGTAATTATAAAAACAT
>JAFBAF010000175.1 GCA_019247895.1 Parafilimonas sp.
AAACAACTTTTAACTTAGGTAGAAATACAAAGAATGCTCTACCCAGGCTAAAAGATATTGGTGATAAATCGGCGCACAGCAGAAGATACATAGCTGTACGTAATGATATTGATGATGTCAAATTAGAATTACGCGGCGTTGTACAGGAATTGTTAATATTATCAAGCTTAAAATGATTATAAACTTTTTCCTCAGCTCGGCGTAGAATGCCAGTTGTTTGGCGTAGTCCCCAGCTCGGCGTAATCCTGCTGCTACATAAGCTATAGAACATAAAAAAGATAATTAAATGAAACCTCCATGTGTTGTAACTATTAAAGTAAATAAGACAATCTATTCTGATTGGGACGACTTTAAAAAATATTATCTTCAAACCATTAATAAATTAGGTTATTCTACAAATCAGAACTTTAGCTTATTATCAGACCGTTCGAAAGAAATTCTTATTGAAACTTTAAAAAAACGAACGATAGAAATACTTGAAAGCGAAAAAAAATTCTTATATATAAAAGTTGACTCAAATAGTGTATCAGTGGATTGCTCTTTTAGCGGGCAATTCATTATATATTTATCTGCTATTTCAATTTCATACACTGTTTTAGATTCTTATGTAACATCTTATGGCTTTTCAGGAAACAATAATCCTTCGACAGAAGAATTTTTAATGGTTGAAGGAGACAGATCTCAAGACCTCAAAAAAGGTATAAACTTTGACAATGTCGAAAACTGGAATATGTATTTACATCATAGTTCAATACATTCTTATAAACCAATTTTTTAAAGGCTATAGCCAACAAACCGACATAAATGGAAACAAATGATATAAAAAAAAATAGTAGGAGCAAAAACTTCTTGAAACCAAAACAAATAACATTGCGACAAAGAAAACTGCCACGAGCTGGTTGGGGACCGTGTAAGTCATGTTCTTGCAAAGGCTTTGAACCCCCGTACTGGCGCAAGTATGCGGCTTTGCCTTTGCAGCCCAGCGTACTTGTGCCTTAGCAAACGGAATAACTACAAGGCACAGGTATTCTTCGCCGCAAACTAGCCAAGGTTTTCGTAGCATAGCGTACTTGTGCCTTGTTTAGTAACTCAAATTTTTTTTATATTAGCTCTAAAAACCCTTGAGCCGCAAATACAAATTCAGAGATAATGATAAACTGTATTTTGTAACCTTCGCTGTAATACATTGGATAGACCTGTTCATAAGAGAAGAATATAGAAAAATAATGCTTGATAGCTGGAAGTACTGTATGCAAAATAAAGGCATGGAATTATACGGCTGGTGTATAATGACCAGTCATATACACCTGATCATTGGTTCACACGAAGACAAGCTTGAAAAAATTATGCAAAATATGAAAAGGCATACTTCGGAAGAATTGAATAAAGCAATAAGAAATCATCCGCAGGAAAGTCGTAAAGAATGGATAATATGGATGATGGAAAGAGCAGGCAAAAAGAACAATAATAATATTAATTTTCAATTATGGCAACAACATAATAATCCTGTTGAATTGAGCAATCAACAAATGGCATGGCAAAAGTTAGAATACATACACCAAAATCCGGTAAAGGCAGGAGTTGTAGAAAAGCCTGAAGATTATTTGTACAGCAGTGCAAGAAGTTATTATGGAATGAAAGGATTAATTGAAATAGATTTACTTGATCCGCTAATAATAACCATTTGATAACAGCACAAGTACGCCAACACACAATGCAATTGCTGCATACTTGCGCTAGCATGTGATTTAAAAATTGAGAGTGAGCTTTTTCTTCTCCGCAATGTCTCTTTCTCAAAGCCATGTGTGTAAGCAAGGACATTGCGGCAATCGGAGTACAAAAGCCCATTTCAATTCCTTTACTTCAACTCATGCCTGTTCGCAAAGCCATAGCAGAAAAAGATGGTGTCTATTTTGTTCTCACTGACCTTTCATTCGTACCATGTTCGTACCATGTTCGTACCATGTTCGTCTCACTTTTTGCCGCAGGCGAAGATGGTACGAATAAGGTACGAGCAAGATACATATATGAGGCGAAGAACGTTAGCTCTTTGGCGTACCCTCCCACAGCCCGGCGTAGAACATAGTTGTTTGGCGTAGTCTTCAGGCTATGTCAAAGCATTAGCAAATTTCAGATTTGCATTTCCAATGCAATAACATAAATTAAATAAATACCTGCAACTAATGCCTGGACAAATGAAATTGCCCATCTTTAATTGAATTTCCTTCTCCCCTATGTCTCTTCATCAAAGCCACGTGTGCAAGCAAGAACATTGCATTTTAGTAAACGAGATCAAGTCGCCGAAGCCGCAATCTTCTTTCATAACAGAACGGCGCGGCGAAGAAATATTGCGGGAAAAGAAAATTTACATTGATATATTTAAGCGTTATTTTGAGAAGCCAAACACACCATTATGAGAAAACTATTTCTTCTAACCCCTTGCTTATTTTTTGTTTCGTTTTCATTCGGGCAATTGATGATAAGCAAATCAATTGGAAAATATTCAAACAACTCTAAATTGGGTTTCGGAACATTTTTGTCTTTCGACATACCAGTAAATGAAGACGGTACTCAAAACATTTGCATAGAATTATTAGACCTGGCATTCTTTCCGCCCAAAAACAAAGATTCAATTTCCACTAGTGGTTATATTTCTATAAAAGCCGGTTATAAAAAAATATTTAGTGATACAAAAACAGGTTTTTATGTTGAACCACAAGCCGGTTATTGCAGAGTTGTTACCTACCAGACCAGCACATCTACTGAAAATACTTATGGTGATGGTTTTGCCCTGGCTTTTGAAACCGGCTACAGTCTTGAAGTTGGTGAAAGAGGAAATACACTAAACTTTGGACTGAAATATGAGAACGACATTGCAGGTGCTGATTACAATGCGCAATCCATAGGATTCCGCTTTTCATATCATTTTCATGCATTCGGAAGAAGGAACGATTGAAGTTTAGGTTGAAGCAGGGTCGTCTTTCCAGAAACCCTGCGTTTAATTATGATGCAATATACACGCAGCTCGTAGCTAAATCAGAGATTTAAATACACGAATGTAGTCAGGAATATACCAGGCTCAACTGGTCAGTTGCTTTACCCCCGAAACTCTCACCCCTTTTATATTTAAAATCAAATTTTGGCATCATAAACATTCTTACACACATGGGAGGTCTTGTTTTGTAATCCAGTTTGCTTCACTAAACAGCAGTCCTGGTCAGCGGCGTTAAATACCCTGTTGAGGGTATTGGATAAACTATATAAAAGATGAAAATTGCTTGTTTAAATATCAGTTATTAAAATCAGAGTTTATTAGTTATCGTAATATATTCTTTATTAAAAAAAAACAACATGAAAACAACTTCAAAATTATGGATGATGATAACCGCTGCAGTGTTTGCATACAGTACAGCATTTGGGCAGAACAATAAGGATAAGACCGCTGAACAAACCGACGCAAGCCGGTTTAACTGGGAGAAATCGAAGCTGATACCAAAGCTAAAAAAACTGGCCATTACAGAGCTTACCGTTAATTATAAGCTTACAACAACTGCAAAAACCATAGCCCAGGAAAAGGACACAAGGAACATAGCTGGTGCCCGTGTGACCGCTTACCTTGAAACTACAGACGGCGATCTTACGCAAGATGATTTCCAGGGAATTACTGACCACTTTTATAATTATTTTCAGAAAAAACTGAAAGAGAACGGTATTGACACTGTTGGCTGGAATGATGTTGTTGCTTCAGAATTCTACCAGCAAAGCGGCGGTGAGGACGACGATAAAAACTCGAAGGAGAAGGGCGGTGGTAATGAGTGGGTTGTTTGCACTGCTAACAAGGGTAAAGTTATTCACTCAGGCCAGTCCGGTTTTGCAGGTGGAAAAGGAAAGCGCTCCGTTGACTTTGCGGACCAGTTTGACGCCACTGCAGCCTCCTTTAAAGTGAATGTTGATTTTGCTGATGTGGCAGTAAACCTTGAAATCAATACGCTGCCCAAAAAAGAATTGTTTGACGGTTGGTATTATCCTGAAGTAACAAAACAAAAATATACATGGGGCGTACATGCGCAAATGCAGGTGGGCGACCCGGAGAATAAGCATTGGACGATGATATGGGGTACTAAAGGATGGCCTGAATTTTTATATCAATGGAGCGACATCCCGGTTGAAGGCAACTACGCAGATTCTATGACGGAAGACCCTTCGAAGGCAAGGAGCGGCCTCGCCAGCCAATTTGCTTTCAGAAAAGAGATGACACCCATGCTTATTCAAACAACACGTGAAAAATATATAGCTGCAGCTAACCATGCACTTGAAAAATGGGCCGACGCTTTCGTGGAGAGGTGCATAGAGATGCGAAAGAGTTAATTTGCAGCTCAGTCAGTACAATTACACAAAATGATATAGAAATAATACATCGGCAGTAAAAGCATGTTTTGGCTGGCCATTGATTTCTAATTGTATGTGTTTTGTTGCTTTGGAAATGCCCCTTAAGTTAACGATAGATGTTAGAGATACTCTGCACCTAACCTCATTTCCAACAAGAACTGCCTGTCCGAATTTTAGTTGTTCAATACCATAATTAACCTCCATCTTAATATTTTGAACATCTACGATTTGCTTCCAAAAAAAAGGAATAAGGGAAAGAACGAGGTATCCGTGCGCAATGGTCGCTTTAAAAGGGCTTTCTCTTTTAGCCCTTTCAGGATCAGTATGAATCCATTGATGATCCAAGGTTGCATCTGCGAATTTATTTATCTGCTCCTGTGTAATTACGTGCCAGTTAGAAACACCTAACTCTTTACCTATATACGATTCAAATTCCTGATGGCTTTTTATGATAATCATTTTACTAAGATATTCCTTCCTCCGCAATGTACCCTCAAAAAGCTATGGGCGCTGCCAGGTATATTGTGTTACAAAAGTGTTAGCATAAAACCCGGTGTAATTTTATTTATAATATCTTTTCTTTCTCCGCAATAGCTCTTTGAAAACCATGTGTGCAGCCAAGGGCTTTGCGGGCTTATACAATTTGTTTATAAGTGCTAACTTTATTTTTATGCGAAAGATTTTATTTTCAATAATAGCCTGCGGAATAATGTTATTTGGCTGCAGTAAAGATGGCGGCAACGGCGTAAGTAT
>JAFBAF010000190.1 GCA_019247895.1 Parafilimonas sp.
AAACAACTTTCAGAAGATCCCTGGAACAATATCGAAACAAAATATCCTGAAGGAAGCAAACATAAAGGGGTTGTAAAGAACATTACACCTTATGGCGTGTTTGTTGAGCTTGAACCAGGTATTGGCGGTATGATTCATATTAGCGATTTAAGCTGGTTGAAACGTTTTAATCATCCTGGTGAGTATACAAAAACAGGAGAAGATATTGATGTGTTAATCATGTCAATTGATAAAGAAAACCGCAAACTTCAGCTTGGTCATAAACAATTGGAAGAAGATCCATGGACTGCACTGCAGGATACTTTTGCAGTTGGCAGTGTGCATGAAGGAACAGTTACAAGAAAAGATGATCGCGGCGCAATCGTTCAATTGCCTTACGGTTTAGAAGGTTTCGCTCCTAACCGTCATTTAATCAAAGAAGATGGTAAAAGTTTGGTTGCTGATGAAACTTCGCAATTTATGGTGATTGAATTTGATCGCAATGAAAAGCGTATTTTGGTAAGTCATACAAAAATATGGGAACAGGCAAAAGCGCAAGAACAGGAAAGTGCGAAGAAAGAAGCAAAAGCTGAATCTGAAAAAACCCGGAAAACAGTTAAGAACATCCAAAGTAAAGTTGAAAAAACAACCCTTGGCGATCTGAGTGCTTTAGCGGAGATTAAAGAAAAATTAAAGAAAGAAGAAGAGAAATAATTTTTTCAACAGTAATTGAAGTCCTGCAGAAATGCAGGACTTTTTTATTTAAACTATTAAAAGATATTGTTTTCGTAATCACTGTTATATTGAATAATATCCGGCTCCCGCACATAATTGGTGTTATAACGAAACTGGATATTCACAACTAATCTTCCAAAAAACTGCGGCATTCCAAAAGCAGTGCGTGGAAAATATACAAAGCGTGCTTCAACAGTTCTGAACACAAGGTTTTCATTTCTTGCTCTCAATCCTCCACCTAAACCATAATACCAACTTGGAAGACCTTGAAGATTCTTTTCAAGTGATAACCCGGCAGCATCTGCAAAAAGAAAAGGAGAAAATTTAAACCCAAAAACTTTATAATTAATAAAACTGATTGTTTCCGAATGCAAACTTATACGTTGATCACCCCGCACAGAGTCTGCAGTAAAGAACCTGATCCCAAAAGTATTGTTTAAGCCTAAAGGTTCAAGTCCTGTTCGATTAAAAATTCTTGCATAAGAAAAGCGAATATATTGCCTGATCTTTAAGTTTTTAAATTCAAAAGGCCTGCTAAAACCTGCGGCGCCCACAAGAAAACCAGCATCCTGCATCTGTGCATTATTAAAAAAAGTTCCGGCACGTAAAAAGTATTGTACAATATCACCTTTGTTATAATAATTATATTGATTAGCATCTATACCAATATACGGGCGTGAGAGATAAGCCTGTTTATACCAGCCGCCTGTTACAGCAACATTATAACCTTGTGGAACATCTTCGGTTGTTCCAAAACCATATAAATAGTTTGTTTTATAAAATTCCTGCCTGAAAAAAGTTACCTGGCCTAATACTGCCTGCTTATTATTAAAGCGAAAAATTAATTTATCAATAGCTTGTTGGGGAGTTTGCGCAAAACCTTCATTTAAATAACGAAGACTTACAAATTTTCTATCCAGTTTTGTTTTATCGAAAAGATATTTCTTCACGCCTAAATTATAGCCAAGCCATGTATCGAATAAATGATAATGATAATCGTAAAAGACAGTTTCTGGCTTTCCATAATTATTAAAGGTTTCAAAATCGCCTAATAGCAAACCACCCGCAACATGTGTATATTGCGAAACCAGGTTCCGTTGCAGCGAAAATGTAAATGCGTGTTCATCAGTTGTACCATCCCGCAGATCAGGATTAATATTTGAATATCCAACAGACGCATCAATAAAGCTGTGGGCTACATTGAACTTTGTGTACATTAATCCCAAGCCTGTTACCGGAACTCTGTTTTTTTGCACTAAAACTGTGGTTTGTAAACTTTGCGCGGCACCAAATAAATTCACGTCTTCAATTCTTGCTTTAAACTTACCTGTAGTTGCCTGGTTAATTACAGCATTAATACTGAATAAGTCTTTGGTTATTACATATACATCAACAGAATCAGACGAGCCCGTTTTAGGCTGAATAATTATACGTGCATCCTGTATGTATGGAAGCGTACGAAGATAACGTTCATTATCAGCAAGCAAGTAAGCTGAAACTGTAGTGTTTTCTTTTATAAAAAGATCTTGCCGGATAGCCCATTCTTTTGTTGTATTATGCAGTGAGTTTAAAATTCTCGTCCCAAAATAATTTATGCGGTTAGCTGTATCTGTAAAAGTTCTTTCAAACTTGTATTGATTAATAATAATGTGCCGAATGATTTTTCCTTCGTAAGGTTTAAAGGCAAGCTCGCTTCTTGTAGTTAATAATCCTTGCTGATTTAAGGTGTCAAAAGTGTTTTTCTTTTTTAGAAACCGCATTGCATAATGAAAAACGTTTGTTTTGCCTGGCGTAGTTGCAGTATCTTTTTGTTGACCATTAACATGCACAAAACCGAACAACAGCAAGATCATTAATGGAATTCTTAAAATATACTTCACTCTATAAAAGCGGTTAAAAAGACAATCTTATTGCCTACGATTTACAAATTAAGCAATATAAGTTTTAAGCAAATCCAAAAAATGTTTTCTGCTTATCATTCTGCCGCCAAGACTTTCTAAATGATTGGTATAAAGCTGGCAATCTATTAATTCAATACCTTCTTTTACCAACTGATGAACATAATTGATAAATGCAAACTTGCTGGCATTTGAAACAAGACTGAACATGCTTTCGCCAAAAAAAATTTTGCCAAGCCGGATTCCATACAAGCCGCCAACAAGATTATCGTTTTGCCAGGCTTCGGCGCTGTGGGCATAACCTTTTTTATAAAGGTTGATATATGCCTGTTCTACTTCATGCGTAATCCATGTGCCGTTATGATCACGTTTTATTGTTTTGCAGTTATGAATTACTTTTTCATATGAAGTGTTTATTTTAAATTGGAATTGATTGCCGCGTAAAACCTGTTTCATGCTTTTACTTATCTTCAATTCCTGCGGAAATAAAACAAAACGCGGATCAGGACACCACCAAAGCGGAAGATTATCTTCAAACCAGGGGAAAATTCCTTTACGATAAGCAAGCAGTAATCTTGCTTCACTTAGATCACCGCCAATTGCCAATAAGCCATCTTTTGTACTATGTGTTGCAGGAGGAAACCACAATTTATCGTCAAGAATTGAAAAAGACATAACAGGAGAGAAGAAATATATGAAATATATCAGTGTTCAACTATTTCTTCAATAGTTGCATTTATACCCCGATCAATAATTGCTTCCTGCATCGGTTTTAGCGTTTCGTAATCGCCTTGTTTCACAGCATATTTACCATTAAGATGTATAATGAAAGCGCACTGTTCAGCCTGCTCGGCAGTATGTCCGCAAACATCTACCAATGTTTCTATCACCCATTCAAAGGTATTTACGTCATCATTCCAAACCATAAGATTGAAAGAAGCAGTAAAGGTTTCAACCAAACCTGTCTCAGAATCTTCTGATGTTCTTTCTGCACTTGCTGTAAACAACTTCATTGTACAAATGTAATCTGTAATTATTTTTCTTATTCACATTATTATAAAACTGCGGTAACAATTCTATCCTTTCCCTGCAAATCCTTTTTTACCCTAATATTTGAAAATCCCTTTTGCTTAAGTAAATTCACTGCCTGGCGGCCGCGGTTTTCATGTATTTCAAAAAACAGTGCCCCTTTGCCTGCTTTAAAAAATTGCAAACTAAAATCTGCAATTGCACGATAAAAGACTAAAGGGTCGTTATCCGGCACAAATAAAGCTGAATGTGGTTCATACCTTATTACATTCTGAGACATTTGTTGTATTTCATCGCTCTTGATATAAGGTGGGTTACTGACAATAATGTCAACCATTGGAATATTATCCCAGTTACTAGTTTGTAAAATATCTGCCTGCATAAAATTAATTTCTACACCGTTTAAAGCTGCATTTTTCTGTGCTATGCATAAGGCTTTATCGCTGATGTCCAATGCATAAATATTTATAGTTTCCAATTTTTTTTTAAGTGAAATAGCAATACATCCGCTGCCGGTACCAATGTCGAGAATTGTCATTTTTTTATTATCTACCGCTGTAATCACAGCATCAACGAGTTCTTCTGTTTCAGGCCTTGGAATTAAAACATTTTCATCAACATAGAATTTTATACCGGCAAACCAGGCTTCATGCAAAATATACTGTACAGGTTTGTGTTGCAATAATTGATTTGTAAAATTTTGCAGTTGATACTGTTGTGACGGAGTTAGAATCAGTTGCTTGTTGATCAGCCTTTGCGTTTTTGTTAAACCGGTAATACTTTCTATGATTAATTCTGTAATATTTGCCGCTTCACGTTCTTCATATATTTCATTTAATACTGATGCCAATTTTTTTCCTGCTTCAATTACAGTCATAATGCAATGTAGCTTATTAATTATTTTTGACCATGCTTTCAGAAGATGAACAATATATGCAGCGCTGCATTCAGTTGGCGAGATTGGGTGAAGGGCTTGTTGCGCCAAATCCAATGGTGGGAGCAATACTTGTTTATCAAAATCAAATTATTGGCGAAGGTTATCATGAACAATACGGGCAGGCACATGCTGAGGTAAACTGTCTTAATTCTGTTAGGGAAGAAAACAAACAATTAATTGAACAAGCTGTTTTATACGTTTCATTGGAACCATGTGCGCATTTCGGAAAAACGCCGCCATGCAGCGATTTGATCATTCAAAATAAGATTTCAAAAGTTATAATCGGTTGCAGAGATCCCTTTGAAAAAGTAAACGGCAAAGGCATCGAAAAACTTTTAGCCGCAGGAGTTGAAGTTAAAATCGGCATTTTGGAAAAGGAATGCATAAAATTAAATAAACGGTTTTTCACTTTTCATCAGAAACAAAGACCGTACATAATTTTAAAATGGGCGCAAACTTTTGACAAAAAAATTTCCGCAGACAATAACAAGCAATTAAAAATCAGCAATGAATTAACTGATAGGTTGGTGCACAATTGGCGTTCAAAGGAAGCCGGAATATTAATTGGAACAAATACTGCCTTAATGGACAATCCATTGTTGACAAACCGTTTATGGACCGGAAAAAACTCCGTCAGACTTATAGTTGATAAGAATCTAAAGATTCCTAAAACTTCAAAAATTTTTAATGCAGACGCCGCAACAATAGTTTTTAATTTTTTAGAGAACACTATTGATCTTGAGAATAAGTTAAAGAGCCAGGTTTATTATTACCAGGTTGATACAAATGAAAATTTATTAAAACAAATTGGGGTTGCCTGTTACAAGTTAAACATTCAAAGTGTTTTTGTTGAAGGCGGCGCAAAATTGTTACAGTCTTTTATTGACGAGCATTTTTATGACGAAATCAGGATAATTACCAATGAAAAAAAGATTATCAATAAAGGCTTACCAGCGCCAGAATTTTTGCCGGGAAATTTAATAGGGGAGTATTACCTGCTAAATGATTCAATCAGAATTTTTCAATATTGATTTATACTTTTAGTAAGCTACGAAACCCTCTTGCTGCATAATAAGATTCTGCACCATTGTGATATGTAAAAACCGTATCATAGCGACGATCACAAAAAATTGCACCACCAAGTTTCCTGATACCATCAGGTGTTTTTATCCAGCTGGATGTTTTTGTATCAAATTTTTCAATTTGCTGCAACGCTCTGTATTGTGCTTCTGTTAAAAGTTCAACACCCATTTCAGTTGCCATATCTATAACACTGTTCACAGGTTTAAATTCTTTTCTTGAATTTAATGCATCACGATCATAACAAAGGCTTCTTCTGCCTTTAGGACTTTCTGTTGAGCAATCATAAAAAATATATTCACCTGTTTTTTTATCGAACTCAACAACATCAGGTTCACCACCGGTTTCTTCCATTGCATAAAGTGATTTCAATTTTATTGTATTTGTTTCCAGCCTTGTTTGAACTTTAGTCCACTCAACACTTTTGTGGCGATCCATATTTTCTTCAAAACGTACTCTTAATATTTCGAGTAACTCTCCATTCGGTAACAATTGTTTTTTATTATGACTCATTGTTTACTTGTTCGCTTAACAATAATAATTACAATTCCTTTAAATCAGAGCAGAATTGCATTAAAAAGGAATGCCCTAATCATTCAATCCTTTTCCTTCAAGGATTTGTGGTATATATTTTTCAACTCTTTGCTCTCTTGTTTTAGATTGTTTAGGTTGCGAAAAATGAAAAATATATGCCCGCTGCCGTCCGGGAGTTAATGCTTCAAAAGCTTTTTTTAATGCATGGTTCTTTTCTAATTCGTTTTGGAATTCTTCCGGTATTTTAAAATCGGATGTCTTTTTTAATTTTACCTGCAAGCCAGATCTTTCTACTTCAATGGCTTCATAAATGTAAGATTTAATAATGCGTTCTTGTTGTATAATGTCTTTGATCGCAGTAAATCGAATTTGTCTTGCTGACTGAACATTTTTTGTTTGTTGAATGAGTATATTTTCAGGATCATTCAGCAAAGCGCCTTTAAAAAATAATAGTGCACAATATTCCTTAAATCCATGTATCAAAACAATATTTCTTTCGCGGAAAGTGTAACAAGCTTGTCCCCATTTTATTTCTTCATCAAGCCCGCAATCAAGGATTATCATTCTTAATTTCTCAAATTCTTTTTTCCATTTTTCGGCTTTGTCAAAAAACCAATCAACTTTAGGATTCATTATTATTCATTTATTGATTAATTGGTATATGTTCTAAAATTTAATTAAGTAAATAAAGTTATAAAACCAATGATGACATAAAAAACCGCAGTACAAGTGAGTGACACAACAAAGACGCCACAACGCCTCTTAAGTTGGTTACATAACAAGATCTTAAATGGTTTTTAAAATTTTTCTGTCTGCGGGTCGAAAATACCATGATATTACTGCAAGCATTAAGAGTAGTAACGAAGGAATTATTTCGGTGATAGAATCGCCAGCTGCTATGTGAGAAAATATTGCTCCAGACATGATAAAGAAGAAACCTGCATAAGCCCATTCTTTTAATAAAGGAGATTTGGGAGCCAATACTGCAATCACTCCAAGAATTTTCCAGATGCCAAGTAATGTTAATAGATAAATTGGATAACCTAAATGTGTTACCATATCAACACCACCTTGCCCGTCTTTTGCTTTAAATAACTGTACAACAGCTGTAGAAGTCATTCCTAATGCAAGCCAAACAGTGGCAATCCAGTAAATTATTTTATTTCTTTTTGTCATGAAATTATTTTAATTGATGCATGATTTTTTCCAGGCGGCTGTGCGCCATATTTATACCTTGTGCAAACGGTAATTTCAATACTTCATTTCTCTGTGCAATTGATTCATAAATCACATGCATGTTAAGTTTGCTGGTGTCATTAGTGAGCGGTTCAAATTCATATATTTCGAGTTGAACGCCGAAAGGTGTGTTCTCCATTTCAAATGTTCGTATGATTTTTTTGTTCTCCAGGAACTCATGGATTACACCGTTAGCCCTAAATACTACGTTTCCTTTTGCATCACTTGATTGTAATTGCCAGCTGCCATGTTTTTTGCTTTCAAGCTTTACCAGTTTTGTTGTTGAATATTCGTTGCTCATCCATTGCTCAATAAGTTCGGGCTCTGCATACGCTTTAAATAATAATTCTAATGGCAGGTCAAATTCCCTTGTTATCATTAAATCCAGTTTGCCATCTTCGGCGTTGATTTTTGTTTTGCGTTCCATATTATTTTTTGTTTTTGTATTTTTTCATAATGGTTTCTAATTTATTAAACCTATCGTCCCACATTTTGCGGAACGGTTCTATAAAATCTGCTATTTCTTTCATTTTTTTTGCATTAAAGTGATAATAAATTTCCCGGCCATTTTGTTCCTGCTTTAGCAATTCACATTCAGTAAGTATTTGTAAATGCTTTGAAACAGTCGGTCGCGCTGTGTGAAAATTTGCAGCTATATTTCCGGCAGTTAAAGACTGTGACGCCACCAACAATAATATTGCTCTTCGTGTTGGATCTGCTATGGCCTGAAAAACGTCTCGACGCAAATTCATTTGATATTGTTTAAGTTTTAAAATCGCTAAAAAAGTTATGTAGCTATGTGACTACAAATATAAACGTAGTTATTTGACTACGCAAATTCTTTTAAGAATTTTTTAAAAAACAAGACCCGATGGCTCATACGAATACATTATTACACAGGAAATATAGCCTGGGCAGTTTGCACATGGAGTTTCTCGTGTCAGAAATCAGCAGATTTTATGCTGATGTTTTTCCTATAATTAATATTATGTTAAGTTGCCCGCACAAGGCTATACAAGAAGAAAAAATAAAAGCCACGCTTCTTTTACATCGTGAGAACTAAGACCAGTGATTACAGTATATTAGTTGCGTTATTTCAAACACTAAAACCAAAATCAATTTATGCAAATTGCCAGAAGTAATTTCAATAATGAAGAAGAAAAAAATCAATTTGTGAGCGATAACTATTATAAGATAATTCCTTTTTTACCTGATTATGATTTTCGTCTTGACGATATTATTAATAATTGCCCTTTGTTTAATAATGATAAACCTAAAATGCAAGAATGCTATTATGAGCTTAGAGATTTATTAATCAATAAAAGTTATGTAAGACAATCATCTCAAAGAGATGTTGGACTTGTTTCATTAACTACAACTTCTAAAACTGATTTAAATTGTATAAAAGTGCTGCTGCTTTTAAAAGACAATGATGGAATCAGTTTTTCTGATTTAGCTACCACGCTAAATATTTCCAAAGACAATGTAAATATTGTGGCAACAAAACTTGAAAAGGCAAAATATATTTATCGTTTTCCAGAAGAAAATAATAATGGTTATATGACAATTGCAGACGATGGCGAAGCATGGATTGAAGAATATAAAGACAATCCAAAAACACCTGTTTTCAAACAATCGAGCAACTCTCCTTTAATGCATATAGAAAATATTGGTACAAAAATTCACAACGAAAATTCGTTTAACGATAATAAGGGAAATCAAGCCTTATCTTTTGATGCTGCACGCGATAATCCACAAATACAAAACATTAATAAAGCTCCTGAACAAAAAGCAAAAAGAACATCTTGGCTTGAATATGCAGCGTGGATAGCAGGGATATTGGCAGTAGTTATACCAATATTAATATACTTTAAAATATGGCCATTTAATAAATAGTTCATCGTACATTTGTTTCAGCCACGAAACTTGTACAATGCCTTTTACTGAATTAGTAAAGGGTTTTGTTTTTTATAAAAAAGCCTGCGTAGAAACGCAAGCAATTTTTTTCAACCCTAAACCCTTAAAGAATAAAGGTAAATAATATTTTTAATCGTTCAACCTCAGCACAGGAGAAATTTCTATCAAAATTTCATTGTTGCTTTTTCAAGGCAATAGCAATTCCATTTTTATTTTTCCTTCGCTCTCCCTTCCCTTCAGCTCACGGAATTTTTTTATGAAGAAATATAAAAAATTCCTTCGCCACGCTTGGCCGCAACTTAAACATAATATTGTGTTATCGTCATTTTGCTGAATAATATTAAAATGGCGGGGCTTATGAAGGATTTTTTCAAGCAATATAATTTCGCATAAATGCTGAAAAAATCCTTCATAAGCCCCGCACAAAGGACTGCAAAAGCCGATAACAAACTTTTATGTTAAGTAGCGCGCACAGGGCTAATACAAAGAAAAAATAAAAGCCACAGCACATTTTAGAGCGTGAGAACTAAACCATGCTTAGTTATTTCCGAAAAAAGATTGAAAAAGTTTTAAGCATAACAATATTATTAAAGGATTGTTTTGCTTTTCTTGGGGAGTATTTGCAGGGATATTAATTTCGGCAATATACAACGACCGAAAAAAGAATGAACTCAATCGACTATGATTATATAATATACTTTCTTGCGTTTTTATGTTTAATTATTCCTGCAAGAGACCTGATTGTTAGAAAAAACAAAAAGGGGTTGCACAAGATTTCCTTTGCAGGTTGGTGGTTTATTGTATGTGCAGTATTGTTGACTGTTGTATCTATTGGCAAAAGCAGGTCTAATCAGAATGACGAGAAGTATAATCATGATTATGGAGCAATTAATGGGGAGCTAAAGGATAAAAAAAATAAAGTGCCTCGCTTGTCTGTTGGATGCCAAGCGGAGCCCTTTGGTAATCCAAATGGCAATATATTAGACCTTTCAAAAGTTTTAGGCATTGAATTAATTGTAATGATTGAAAATGAACAACTTTTGGTTACGACTACCGTAACAGATTCTACAGGGATTCAATTAGCAACACTAACAAAGAATGAATGGACTGTAAACCCTAATGGCAAGTTTGATAGAAACTTTGACGATAAAGCAATTGAAGTAAAAGACGAGTATGGTAAAATAGTTTTACAAGTA
>JAFBAF010000223.1 GCA_019247895.1 Parafilimonas sp.
GATTCATTAGGACGTTTTACAGTTTCATTAAATGATGTTAATTCAAATGATACACTCCGCATAACAAGTGTTGGCTATACACCTGTGCAAATTTCTGCATCAGAATTAAAAGACTCAACATTCATAACAATACAATTAACAGTGTTGCCACCGCAACACGAAGTTGTAGTGAAAACAAAATACAATCGTGCATTGTGGTTTTGGAAAAAAATAATTGCACATAAACCCGAGAACGACAGAAAGCGTTTCAATAATTACACTTACGAAGTGTACAATAAACTTGAATTAGATTTAGATAATGTGAATAAAGAAAAGCTTGGTAAAACATTCCTGCTTAAAAAGCTGAATTTTGTTTTAGATTATGTTGACAGCACTTCAGAAAAAGAACCCTATTTGCCGGTATATTTAACTGAAACACTTTCGGATTATTATTACCAGCACAATCCACGCAAAACCCGTGAAGTAATTAAAGCGACTATTACAAATGGAATAGATAATGAAAGCATCATAAAACAATTAGGCACAACTTATCAAAACGTGAATGTGTACGACAATACTATTCCTGTTTTTAATAAAATGTATGTAAGCCCTTTCAGTGATAATGCTGACAATTATTACAACTTTAAATTACTCGATACACAGTACCTCGCAGGCAAACGCTTGGTGCATTTGGCTTTCACACCTAAACGCCCGGGCGGCGATATGTTTACGGGAGATTGCTGGGTACATGACACAAGTTTTTCGATACAAAAAATAATGTTGCGTCCTTCGCTTGACGCCAATATAAATTTTGTTACAGGCTTAACATTGATACAGGAATATAAACTTGTGAATGACACGACATGGTTTTTATACAAAGACAAATTTGTAGCTGATATTTCTCCTATCGGCAGAAATCATCTTGGCTTTAAGGCACGTAAAACTGCAACGTATAAAAATGTATTGATCGATAACGACTTTGTTACGGCAAATCTTGATTCAAATAAATCAAATGAAGACATTTTAGTAAAGAGTGATGCGCAGAATAAACCGGATTCATTCTGGTTACAAAAACGCCATGAACCTTTAAATACTGATGAGCAAACTGTTTATAAAGTTTTAGATACGCTGGAAAAAAATAAAACGTACATACATTATCGCAACGCTGTAAATTTTATAACTACAGGCACAAAAGATGTTGGTAATGTGCGTATCGGGCCGTGGTACAACTGGATTTCAGGAAATGCTTATGAAGGAACAAGATTGCGTTTTGATCTTGCAACCAATACAGGTTTTAACCGCAATTTGAATTTAAGTGGTTATTTGGCGTACGGTTTTAAAGATCAAACATATAAAGGCAAAGCAGAAGTAAAATATTTATTCAACCGCACACCGTGGAGTTATATAGATTTTTATTATAAAAATGATCTTGATAACGGCCAGGTTTTCTATAACCAGTTAGGCTCAGATAATATTTTTACCTTTTTCTTTCGCAAACCCAATATTCCTTATAAATATCAAAAAATAACAGACAAGAAATTTGAATATTATGCTGAAACATATAATGGCTTTGGCATTGGTGTTACAGCCAGCAGCAGGCAATACACGCCTCTGCTAAATTTGCCCGGCGCAAATTTGTTTCCTGTAAAAAATGGTGACCCGTTCAATACTTTTGAAACCGGAATTCGCATAAGGTATGCTTACCAGGAACGAACTTTTGAAGATAACTTTTATCGTTATAGTTTAGGCAGCGACTATCCTATTGTTGACCTGCATTACACACATGGATTTCCGGGGGTTTTAAACAGCAGTTATAAATATGACAAGATCGATCTTTCTGTTTCTGATTACATAAACATTGCTCCTTACGGGAGTTTGTCGTATAACGTTTTTGGCGGGAAAGTATTTGGCACTTTGCCTTACCCGTTTCTCGATATTTTGCCCGGTAATGATTGGTATTATTACAGCAAATATTCTTTTAATTTAATGAACCGCTTTCAATATGTTTCTGATCGCTATGCAGGTTTTAGCATTGATCATAATATTGGTTCAGGATTGTTCAGATACATAAAGCTTACACGAAAATTAAAATTCAGGCAATTTTGGGAAGCCAAGGGTATTATTGGAGATCTGTCCGGTGATAATTATAAATTAAATTTGGTTGAACCAAGCCAGTTTCAATCACTCAACAATAAAATGTATTTAGAAATAGGAACCGGCGTTGATAATATTTTTAAATTCTTTGCTATAGATTTTATCTGGCGTGTATTGCCTAAGCCTTTACCAAGTGTTCAATCGCAAAAATTCGGGGTGTTCTTTGGGTTTAGTATTCAGTTATAAAAGTGTTGCCACTTTTTAATTTAAGCCTTCAAATAATAAAGGGAAAAATTGTCCCTGCATCTTCTCTCCTTTTTCAATTGAAGGAACGCCGTTCAGCAAAGTATCGTTCGAATCACTTTTTACTCCGTCTGCAAAAACATTTATTACAAACGCACGTCGCGGTCTTTCACTTTTATTTTCACCACTTCCATGCAATGTAAGCGGATGATGAAAAATAGCTTCGCCGGCTTTGGTTTCAACAGGCACAGGTTTAAATTGCTGTTGTTGTTGTGGCGTGAGGTAATTCATAATGCCCATCATATCACCGGCAAGTTCAGGCTTATCCAACAAACCCCAGCGTTGACTGCCTGGTACATATTGCAAACAACCATTTTCTTGTGTTGAATCATCAAGGCCGCACCAACAAGTTAAATGCGCAACAGGTTTTGTTCTTGTCCAATAACTATAATCCTGGTGCCATGCAACAACGCCGCCCTTTTTTGCAGGTTTATAAAATAATTGGTCGTGCCAGAAACGCACAGGAACATTACCTAATAATTGGCTTGCAGCAACAACAAATCTTGGGTTCCATAACACATCATGATAAGCAGGTGTGATGCGCCATGCGCCTAATGCGTGAAATAAAATAGTATTTGTATCAGCGGATTCATTGCTGTGAAACTCATAAAACAAATCATGCCCTTTACTTTTTGGATCAGTTAATTGATCTAATTCATTACGCAATTTTTCTATCTGTTCATCATCTAACATTTTAATACCGGCAAGAAATCCATTCTCATTAAAAAAATCAATTTGCTCTTGTGATAATTTATATTGCTCAAAATCTTTTTTATCAGTTGGCCACTTAAAAATATCACTTATTAAATGATGAATCTTACTTAAATCGTTTGCTTCCATGAAAATTTTATAATTATGGTTTATCCGGATAACTCATATTAAACTCTATTCCTCCAACATTTAATTTTATTAATACACTATCAAATTGTATTTCAGTTAATGGACCGTAAACACCTTCTTTTTTGTAATTATCTTTTGCAATATCAATTATAAAATAGTTTGTCTTTTTAGTGTCAATTATCTCATTGTGATTAATCACAGGATGCTGTTTTACAATTATAAATTTTTTGTTGTGTCCTACGCCATAAACATAAGCTGGCACTAATGGTATTCCCCCTAATTCGCCATCTTCTGTTGCTAAATCAACTGAACGAGATGAAATAATATCTATCCATCCTACATTGTATCTTCCAATAATTTTGTCTGCTTTTGAATCGAATAAACCAAAGCAACTGCTTAAAAGAAAAATCAACAAACCAAAGAAAGTATATATTTTTTTGTTGGCCATTTATCTTAATCTATCCATACTTCTTACCAGCTTTTGATCTTTATAAATTCCTCTTGCCGCAAGTATTAAAAATATGGGAATTAAAAAAACAAAAACCGAAGTCAATGCAATTCCGCCGCCGGGATTATCTTTTTTATAAGTGAAGTACAAAAAAATATTTAGTAAGCTGATGACTATTGCAAGTACCGTTAACCATAACTGCAATTTTCTTTGCTTGAAAACAAAAATGGTGAATAAACAAAGTGTTGCAAGAATTGCGGTTAGAATTAGTAAGATCATGTTGTTGGTTGCGTTGAATTGGTCGCTTGTTGTTTCAGGATGCATGGCAATAAAATAAAAAGGAAATTTCATACTTAAAAATGCACAGGCTGAAGCAAGAAGCAGCCAAATAGTTTGTATGCGTTGTATCATAAGAATTCTTTAATTGAATTTCAAAAATAAAGCTAATTCATTAGCATATAAATGATAAATCACTTTCCTTATAATCCATTTTTTATCTTTGCCGTCCTTTAAAAAATTTCTATGTTCAATAATCTTACCGAAAGACTCGAAGTCGCTTTTAAGAATTTAAAAGGTGAAGCAAGAATTAATGACCTGAATATTGCCAATACGGTAAAAGATATTCGCCGCGCTTTAATTGACGCCGACGTTAACTATAAAATTGCCAAAGAATTTACTGACCGTGTAAAAGAAAAGGCTACCGGTTCTAAAGTAATTAATGCAATTAGTCCCGGCCAGTTGATGGTAAAAATTGTACAGGATGAATTGACTGAATTAATGGGCGGCCATGAAGCAAAATTTGACCTTTCAGGAAATCCGGCTGTTGTATTAATTGCAGGTTTACAAGGTAGTGGTAAAACAACTTTTAGTGGCAAACTGGCTAATTATTTAAAATCGCAGAAGAAGTCTCCTTTGTTAGTTGCTGCCGATATTTATCGCCCGGCAGCTATTGACCAGTTAAAAGTTTTAGGGGAACAGATAAATGTTGAAGTTTACAGCGAGCCTGAAAACAAAGATGCCGTTGCCATTGCTCAAAATGCTATTAAAGAAGCAAAATCAAAAAATAAAAGTGTTGTTATTATAGATACCGCCGGTCGTCTTGCTGTTGACGAAACGATGATGACAGAAGTTGCTAACATTAAGTCAGCAGTTAATCCAACAGAAATATTATTTGTTGTTGATTCGATGACAGGGCAGGATGCTGTGAACACTGCAAAAGCTTTCAACGACAGGCTCGATTTTTCCGGTGTCGTTCTTACAAAACTTGATGGTGACACACGTGGTGGGGCGGCCTTATCTATTCAATACACGGTAAATAAACCTATAAAATTTGTAAGCAGCGGCGAAAAGTTAGATACGCTGGATATTTTCTATCCTGATCGTATGGCGCAGCGTATTTTGGGCATGGGTGATATAACTACGCTCGTTGAAAAAGCGCAGGCTCAGTTTGATGACGAACAGGCGAAAAAACTGGAAAAGAAGATCCGTAAGAATCAATTTGACTTCCAGGATTTTTATGACCAGCTTCAGCAAATAAAAAAAATGGGCAACATAAAAGATTTGATGGGTATGATTCCAGGTGTGGGAAAAGCCATTAAAGATATTGATATAAGCGACGATGCGTTTAAAGGCGTTGAAGCCATAATCAGCTCAATGACGCCGTTTGAGCGTTCAAACCCCGATGTGATCGATCAAAGCAGGCGGAATCGTCTCGCAAAAGGTTCAGGCAAATCGATAGAAGATATTAATGCCTTAATAAAGCAGTTTGAGCAGATGAAACAAATGATGAAAACAATGAATAAGATGCCAATGAGTGGCATGCGCATGCCCGGGATGCGCCGGTAATAAAAAAAATTATTAATTTTTTCGCGCAGCGTTTTAGTGATTCTAAATTATCACTTACATTCGCAGTCCATTATTCATTAAAACCTTTTAAAAAAGGCCTTTAAATTTCTATTTAAAATGGCAGTAAAAATCAGGCTTCAAAGGCACGGAAGCAAAAAACGTCCGTTCTACTTTATAGTAGTTGCCGACGCACGTGCCCCGAGAGATGGAAAATTTATCCAGAAGATCGGAACCTACAATCCGCTAACTGTTCCTGCAACAATCCAGTTAGACCGTCAAAAAGCATTAGAATGGTTGCACAAAGGTGCCGAGCCAACTGACACGGTTCGCCGCATTTTATCCTTTAAAGGTGTGCTCTATTTAAAGCATTTATTACGCGGGGTAAAATTGGGTTTGTTTGATGAAGTGGCAGCGATGCAAAAGTTCCAAAAATGGCATGAAGAACACGAAGTGCATATTAAGCGCCGTAGTGAAGAGCACAGAAAATCAAGACTTGCCAGCCGTCCGCAACCTGCTGCGAGAAGACCAGAATCTCAAAACCAGGCTCAGGCGTAAGCAACCGAGGAAAATTTTTCTTAAAATCCCGATAGCAATATTGGGATTTTTTATTAGGTAAGCCTCATCCCAACTCTTTTCCAAAGGAGAAGGATGAGAAAGCGCTGCAAGAATTATTAGTGCCTTAAATTTCAGGATGTTAGGTTCTCTCCTTTGGAGAGACTTCTTCAATCACCTCTAACAAAGTCCTAAACAAAAAAACATTATTTCCCCATTTATTTAAATAGTCTTTTCGAATTTCATCTGCATACAATTGAATATACCTGTTGTATAAAGATTTGCTTTCAGCAAAATATTGAGCGACATAAGTGGGGCCGTCGGTTTCATCCTGTTCATGCAATTTTAATAACTGGTAACGTGCAAAGCAATTTGTCTTTAACAATGCAGGCATGTGTTCGTTTTGCATCCATTCAAGCCATGCATCGTGAATGCCCCAATTTACATTGGTTGTTACGTTGTAAATAAACATATCAAATATCAATTTCTACATAAACAGGACAATGATCGCTGTGATTTATATCAGGTAAAATTTCGGCGTCTTTTAAATTATTTTTTAATGCTTCTGTTACATTAATGTAATCAATTCGCCAACCCTTATTTTGCTCACGAACTGTGGGAAATCTTCTGCTCCACCAACTATAACGATGTGGTTCTGGACGCAACACACGAAATGCATCGACCCATCCATTCGAAAAAAACTTATCCATCCATGCACGTTCTCCGGGTAAGAAACCAGAAGTTTTTATATTGCCTTTCGGATTATGAATATCAATTTCTTTATGTGCAATATTGTAATCGCCGCAAAGAATAAGTTTCGGATGTGTTTGTTTTAGTTTCTCTAAATAATTATAAAACTCATCAAGCCATTCATACTTAAAGTTCTGTCTTAATTCTCCTGTCGTTCCCGAAGGAAAGTAAGCATTAATCAATCTTACATCACCAAAATTCAATTGCAAAACACGGCCTTCATCATCACTCACTTTGTGGCCGGTTCCATAAACAACATTTGTTGGTTGAATCTTTGAAAAAACAGCAACGCCGCTGTAACCTTTTTTTTGCGCAGAATACCAATAATCAAAATAACCAAGTTGATTGAATAAAGTATGATCAACATTTTCTTTTGCAGCTTTTGTTTCCTGCACACAAATAACATCAGCAGGATTTGTTTTTAACCAATCAATAAAACCTTTACTTATCGCTGCTCTTATTCCGTTCAAATTATAACTAATAATGCGCATACAAATTCAAAGGCTAAAAGTAAAAATTAAAACAGCATTTTATCGTACGCTTATTTTTTGAATTTTTAAATTTTCAATTTTGACTTAAACTTAATATCAACTTTGCATTAACAGCTTAAGAAATTATTTTTGCTGTTTAAATTTTACGTATGCATTTAAAACCTGTAACTGTTGTTGATGATATAAGTCCTGCAGATTTTAAACGTGATTTTTTTCAAACCAATACACCTATTGTAATAAAAAACTTCGCCAAACAATGGCCTGC
>JAFBAF010000300.1 GCA_019247895.1 Parafilimonas sp.
CAACAACTGCACCACGTGGTGAATTATTGCTGATAACATCACTTTTAAAACTGCCCAAAGGCATTGCATAATTATATTGAATATTCATTTTTACTTCGCCTTTTTGTGCATTCACATGTGTCACGAATAAAATACAAATTACAAAAGGCAATATTTTCAATAGTTTCATAAAATACTTTTAATTGCTTTGCAAATAAGTTGATTGATCGAATAATGCTTTAATACTGGCATCTGCTGTAGATGTATTAAATATTCCTTCACCTCGTACCAGGCCATTCCAGATAATATCTATTTTATCCTTGCTTCCTGCATTTTTAAGATCAAGCATATCAATACTAACAGCACCTTCTGTTACCTGGTAAACTCCATAAGTTGGCGGAATATAGTAATCCAAGCCACCATAACCCCAATAATACGGGTCCCAATAGCCGCCATAATAATCCCAATAACTATCATAGCCAAAATAACCGGTTGCAGTATTGTAAATTCTGTTTACATCAATACCAATATCAGGATTGCTGTTTTTATTTACAAGTGCATAGCCTCTTTGCTGCATGTATTTGTTTACAGCATCAATATAAGCCTGGTCAACATCAGTAAGATCTTTATATGAACCGCCATTGTTTAAGACTACAACAGAATCTGAAATGCTATACGTTTTATAGCTTCCAAAATTTATAGTTGAGTCGCTGTTGGTAACATAAATTCTTGTTTCCTCCTGGTTTAAATTATTCAGCGGCTCTTTGGTGCAGCCAAAGAATACTGCTGTACAGCATGCAAATGCTGCAATCATTATCTGTTTATTTTTCATCTTATGGTTTTTAGAGTAGAGGTGATATCAACAAGCGAAGATTTACTATTGGTTCATCAAACAGAACATTTATTATTTTAAAAGTTTAAAGCGATCCGGCTTTTTAATTTTTTTTTATAAAAAAAGCCAGTTTAAACTGGCCAATTTTAGGGGGAATATATTTGATTATATGTTATGCACCTCTTCCACCAATAATTGCAAGCAATAAAGAAATTATTGCAAGTACTAATAATATATGAATTAAAGAACCTGCTGTATAAACAAAAAAGCCAAGCAACCATCCTATAATTAGAATAACTGCAACGATGTATAATATACTTCTCATATAAAAAATTTAAATTACAATGATAAAAAAATATGCCAGTTTCAATTAAATAATAAAATACTAAGATTATTATAATTGCAACATAAGTAACGAGAATTATATTCTACAAACGCTATGTATTTTTAGCAGGAATGGTAACTGTAAAGCTTGTTGACTTTTCAAGCTCTGATGTTACCTCGATGCTCCCGTTGTGTGATTGGATAATGTTTAAGGTTGCCGCAAGCCCTAATCCAATCCCGTTTCTTTTTGAAGTATAATAAGGTTCAAACAATCTCGGAATTTTATCTTCACTTATTCCCGCCCCGTTATCGGTGATTTCAATAATGGCAACTTCTTTTTCTTTCCTTAATTTTATTGAAATCCTGCCATTTTCATGTTCGATTGCTTCAACTGCATTTATCAAAATGTTCAGTAAAGCAATTACCATTTTTTCATAATCAAGATAAACATTAATAAACTCAGAAGGATAATCAACCTGCAATACAATATTTTTTAAATTTATTCTGTCTCTTGCCGAGTTTACAATTTCATCAATCACTGATTGTAAGATAACATCTTTCAATTGCATTTCAGATGGTCGTGAGCTATTAAGCAATTCCTTTATAAGCTCATTAATGCGGCCACTGTTGCGATGAATGATATCGAGATAAATATTATTTTCTTCCGAAGTATTAATATTGCGCAAATGTTCGCTGGCCAGGTTGATATTGTTGATAGGATTTCTTACCTCATGTGCCAATGTTCGAACCAGTCTTCCTGTAGCGGCTAATTTTTCAGCACGCAAAGTTGCTCTTTCTGCCTTTTTAATTAATGTTATGTCGTGAATGATCCCCTGGTAATACGTTTTCCCATCCATGCTTCTTTCTTTCGTTGCAGAAATTATACATTGTTTAGGTTGATTTTTTTTGTACCGTATTTCGGCTTGCCATCCTTCAATTAATCCTTTATGTTTAAGATCTTCAGAGAGTTTCCTGGAAAGAAAATTATCTGTAAACAAGTCAGAAAGCTTGGATTTTAGTAAATAATCTTCTTCGCATGAAAGCAAATTACCAAACGCGGCATTTACTTCGGTAAAGGTAAGCTTGTCATCTGCCACAAATAATGCATCACTTGATTTATCGAAGATGTTCCTGTATTTTTTTTCCTGGGTTTTTAACTCATTCAACATTTTTGCCCGGTTGATAGAGTACCGAATAGAACGTTCAAGTTTTTCGCTGCTTAACTCCGCTTTAATCAAATAATCAAACGCTCCAAGCTTCATAGCTTCTTCATCAATGTTACTATCGCCTTTACCAGTTAGCAAAATAAATGGCGCATCAGATTCAAGTTGCTTTGCTTCTTTTATAAGATCAATACCTGTTTTAACGCCAAGACGATAATCAACAAGATAAACATCATGTTTTTCACGCTTTATTTCATCTAACGCGTTGCGATAGTTGTAACACCAATCTATAACGAAATTTTTGCCGGGAATACTTTTTAAGTAGTCGCTCGTTATAAAATAGTCATCTTCATCATCATCAATTATCAGAACATTTATATTGTTGTTCATCATAATTTTATATCCTGAATTTTTGGAAGTATGATAAAGAAAGTTGAACCCTTGCCGGGATTACTTTCTGCCCATATACAACCGTTATGTTTTGCAACAATCTTACTGCAAATGGCAAGTCCTATGCCTGTGCCGGGGTAATCTGTTTTACTATGAATACGATAAAAGATTTTGAATATATTTTTTGCATCCTCCTGTTTAAATCCAATACCGTTATCAGTAATTTTTATTTCATAGTAGACCCTGTTTAAGGGCAACTCTAAATTATTTTTGTCTTCAACAGAAATTTCTCTTGACGTTATATTGATAACAGGTTTTTTATCATTTGAACTGAACTTAATAGCATTACTTAAAAGATTATTAAACAGCGGTAACATTAATGAGGGCAATGCTTCAATTACAGGTAATTGATCTTGTGTTATTTCTACATCACGTTCTTCTATTTTTAAATCAAGGTTTTGTTTTACAAGATTTAAAACAGTGTTCAGATCTGTTTTGCTAAATGGTTGTACATGCTGAACGGTGCGTGATACCTGCAGAAGATTATCTATCAGCTCCTTCATGCTGCCTGCAGCAGCGTTTATTTTATCAATATATACTTTACCTTCTTCATCTAACTGTTTCTCAAACTTATAAGCAAGCCTGGTGCTGAACGTAGTAATTTTTCTTAATGGTTCCTGCAGATCATGGCTTGCCAGGTAAGCAAATTCCTCAAGATCTTTATTTGACCGGTCAAGGTCCTTTACAGCAAGCTCCAATTTTTTTTCGGAAGTAGTTTTACTTACAAAGTTTTTCCAATCTATTGCACTGCCTCCACAATTCAATACATCTTTGTTCTCCAGTGTAAATTGTTTTGTTACATCTTTCGCCGTAAAAAAATATAATAATGGTTTTTGAAGTTCATCTCTTTGCAATACTTTTCCTTCAAGCTGAAAATATTTAATTTCATCTTCTACCGCATTAAACCTGATGTTGAAAAAACAACTGTCATTATCATTAATGTTAGATAGTTTAAAAAGATTTTCATTCCAGTTGTCCCAATCACTTCTGTTTATAATTTCTTTCATACTGCTATGAAGAGAAATTTTATGTTGAGCCAGGTCATTAAACTTTTTGTTGAAATATACCAACCTGTCATTTTTATCGCAAACAATTACCGGGATTGATAATGCATTTAATATTTGTTCATGAAAAAATACCTGCTTGCCGGGAGATTCATTATAAATTTCAAAAAAATTGTTTTTCATGATTTAGCCTTATACATCACTTATTATTTAGCATTTGGTACTCCTTTATTTTATTATATAAAGTTTTCCTGTCAATGTTCATCAGTTTTGCAGCTTTGCTTTTGTTGAAGTTCACTTGTTTTAAAGCGGCGAGAATTGTTTCATATTCTGCATCAATGCTCGCTGATTTTAGATCAAGGTTATCAACGCTGCGTGGAGTATGTGTTTGAGTTTGCGGTGCTGCTACAACTTCAGCCGGAGGTTGCTCATTGCTTTTCATTGTTTGTGAAGGTATAAACTCGTTTATCTTTTCGTAATTGGTTATTTCGAAAGGCAGACTTTTGAGTTCCACTGTGTCACCATCACTTAACAGCACAGCTCGCTTAACCACATTTCTTAATTCTCTCAAATTACCATACCAAACATAGTTGTTGAACGCGTTAATCACATCTTGTGAAAAACCTTTAACAGATTTCTCTAATTCTTTATTGGTAACGCGTAAAAAATGGTTTGCAAAGTGCATTATATCTTCCCTTCTTTCACGCAATGGCGGAATTTCGATACTGAATTCATTAAAACGATGATATAAATCCTCTCTAAATTTGCCGGATTGTGTTGCATTCCACAATTTTTCATTGCTTGCAACTATGATTCGTACATCAAGTTCAATATCTTTAGTGCCACCCACACGGCGCATTTTTCTTTCCTGAACTACTCTTAATAATGATACCTGAACTTCGTAAGAAAGATTAGCAACTTCATCTAAAAAAATTGTACCGCCATTTGCTAATTCAAAGCTGCCGACTTTTTGGTTTAAAGCACCGGTAAATGAGCCTTTTTCATGACCAAATAATTCACTGGCTGCAAGATCTTTGCTTAAAGCCCCGCAATCAATAGCAATAAATGGTTCTTTTGCTCTTTTGCTGTGGCGATGTATTTCATTTGCCACAGCTTCTTTGCCGCTTCCTGTTTCTCCATAAATGATAACACTATAATTTGTGGGGGCAACTAATTTTACCTGTTTTAAAATTTGTTGAAAAGCAAGACTTGGCCCGATAACATAATTTTCAGCCATATCAAATTCCACCACGCCATTCTCGCTGCTGGTAATGGTGTCTTGTTGTTTATTAACTGCAGAAGGTTGCTTTCCTGCATTGTCTCTATTAGCCAGCGCCTGTTTAATGGTTACTAATATCTCATCAGGAAATAATGGTTTTGTAATATAGTCATAAGCGCCGTGTCTCATAATTTCAACTGCGCTGCGTACATCGCTATAGCCAGTAATAATTAAAAAAGGTAAAAGAGAATTAGAGGCTTTCATTTTTTGTAGAACTTCTAAGCCGCTAATGTCTTCTAATCTCAGGTCACATAAAACAATATCGGGTGTATTGTCTTCATACCATGCCAGTGCCTTTTTTCCACTTGTAAAATCGATTACCTCATAATTGTTTCTTTCTAAAAACTTTTTAAGCAGCAAGCACATGTCTCTGTCGTCATCTATTACTAAAACTTTGGTCATTAATGTTTGGTTTGTAATGGTTATTAATTTCTTTAACTGCCTATAATTATGCAAGTAAAAGACCAATTTAGAAATCAGTCATTTATAGTGTACAATTTTTAACATGTAAATAAGCTTGTAATGTTTTGTGGAAGTAAATCTACAAAAGATTGGAACTTTTTAAAAATCTCTTAGGAAATATTTAATAAAGCTGTATGAAATGCAGGATTTACAATGTTTGGCTTTAGGCATATTTTTTACTACATGTATCACTATGAGTTTAAAGAAGGTGCTAATAATTGATGATGAGATAGACCTATGCATTCTCCTTAAAAATTTTTTTACAAAACAAAACTATGAAGTCGTCATTTCTCATAAATTATCCGATGGCTTACGGGAAGCACTTGATTTTTTACCTGATGTAATTTTTTTAGATAATAATCTTCCCGATTCAATGGGCTGGACAAAAGCCGAATGGTTTTTAAAAGAATTTCCACAAACAGATATTTTTTTGATCAGCGCTTATAAATCTGCACCATCATTGCCAGAAAATCCACGGCTTACTATCATTGAAAAACCGCTTTCGCTCAAAGTGCTCGAACAACTTGTGTCTTAACTAATAATTGGTATGAATGAAGTGAATGTTTCTCATGAAGACTTTTTAAAGATCACAAAAGATTATTCCTTAACAGCAGAAGTTGCTAAACTTGTTTATGTAAGCGATAAAGAACAAGGTATCATCCGCATTAAAAAAGGAAAGGGATTTTCATACCTTTTTAAAGATGGAGTTTTAAAAGATAAAAAACATTTAGATCGTATAAAAAAACTGGTGTTGCCGCCTGCCTGGAAAAACGTTTGGATATGCTATTACGAAAATGGTCATATACAGGCAACGGGTTACGATACAAAAAATCGTAAGCAATATCGCTATCACACTTTATGGAATGTATTGCGCAATGAAACAAAATTCCATCGCTTATACGAATTTGGAAAGGCAATACCGCAACTGCGTTTGCGGGTAGAAGAAGACATGCAGATAAAAGATCTGTCTGAACGAAAAGTGCTGGCAACGGTTATAAGCCTGATGGAAAGAACTTATATCCGTGTTGGAAATGCTGAATATGAAAAGGCAAATGGTTCATTTGGCTTAACCACTTTAAAAGATAAACATGTAAGAATTGAAGGCGGCAAAATAACATTTGCTTTTAAAGGCAAACGCGGCATTTTACACAACATTACTTTGCAAAATAAAAAACTCGCAAAAGCTGTAAAAGATTGCAGAGATATTCCTGGTAAGGAACTTTTTCAATATTACACAGAAAAAGGTGAGCGCAGAAGTATTGATTCAAGCCTTTTAAATAGTTACATAAAAGAAATTACAAAGGGAGATTTTTCTGCAAAAGATTTCAGAACATGGGCTGGTACCTTGCATATGTTGCGCTCATTACATGTTTTGGAAAAAGCAGAGACGGCTACTCAAAGAAAATCTAACATTGTATCTGCATTAAATGAAGTAAGCATAAAGCTTGGTAACACAAGAACAGTCTGTAAAAAATATTATGTACACCCGGGCATTATTGATCTGTATGAAAAAGACGAAATCAATAAATATTTAAAAGAATTGGATGGTATAGAAGAGCCTGATGATAAAACCGGTTTAACAAAAGATGAAAAAATTTTAATGAAGATATTGAAGCAATTTATCTTATCAAGCTCTAAACCTTCTGTTTAATTTATATTGAAATTAGAACGGATAACCTATCGCAAGATTAAAGATCAAATTATCTTTTCTCCATTGACTACTGCCAAAATTCACTTTATAAGCTTCCCCGCCTGGCAAAGTATAAGGCACCCGCACAGGAAAAGCCATATCTAATCTTAATACAAGAATGCTTATATCGAAACGCAAACCTACGCCTGCATCAACAGCTAATTGACTTATAAAATTGCTTGTGAATTTTGAACCTGGTCTTGTTGTATCTTCTTTCAACGTCCAGATATTGCCAATATCTGTAAATAAGGCATATCGCACAATTGAAAATAATTTAGCGCGGTATTCAAACTGGCCTAATAACTTAACATCACCCGGCTGCTCGATTATAATAGAATCTTTTGGAGAGCTTCCATAAAAAGTACCCGGTCCTAACGTTCTTGCTCTGAAGCCGCGCATATCACTTACACCACCGGCAAAAAATTCTTTTACGAACGGCATATTGGTACTGTTGCCATAAGCATAACCAACACCTGCATCAATTCTTGAATTAAAAGATCTGAAAGCGTTCCCTAAACGCAGGTAGTGTCTAAAATCAGCTTCTAATCTTATATATTGAGAAAATGGTGTGCCGAAAATGTTTACCTGTTTGTCCTTCTTTGCATTTGCGCCTGTAAGTAAAGCCAGTAAATTTCCGGATAAATCAACATTGCCGTTGAAATAAAAATTATTTTTGTTTGCATTTATCCGGGCAAGTGAACTGTAGTTGTAATTATAAATCGTACCTAAAATAAATTGTTGCTCAATACTGCGCCTTAAAGTAAGGTTAGTATCAATTGCCGTTTGAAACTGAGGAGTTATATTAGTCGGCTTAACATAATTAATATTAAACAATGTTAGCTGATGTTCATTCGTAATTGCATTTTTCCATACATAACCGTAAGTACCGCTAACAGAAGTAAGCAAATACTCTGCAGTACTGTTATACAACTGGTAAGCTGCGCTGAATTTTGTTTGCGGTACAAACGCACTGCTCGTGTTCAACCTGAACGGCGCTAGAATTTTCGGCAGGTACAGGTCAGCCTCAATGCCTGTAGTAAGAATAGTTGTATTAATGCCTGAAGATATTTGTTTTTCAAAACCTGCGTTGGCTGATATTGTAAGTAACTCAGCACCGCGCAATAAATTCCTGTTGCGCCAGTTAATCGTAAACTCTGTACCGGTTGTATTGTTAGAACGCTGCAGTGCGGAAACTTCAAAGCGAATAGATTTTTTATTTGTTGGAGTAAGATAATAATATGCATTTAATGTTTGTGCAGAATCACCTTGTTCAAAACGCACCTTTACAAACTTGTAAACGCCTAAACTAATTAAACGGTTAAGCGATAAATTATGATCGGTACGGTTGTAAACATCGCCGGGTTTAAATACCAGCGTTCTGCTAAATATCTGCGGCTTAAACCTGTTGCGCGGATCTATAATAGTATATCCTTCATATTTCTTAGCTCCGATTAAACTTGTGTCGCTGTTAATGCTATAGTTTGTAAAAACATAAACATCTTTTATATAATAAGGCTGCCTTGCAATGGTTGGTGTTTCAGGCTTTAGGCGCATGTCAATATTAACCCTATGATAACCTATTGTTGAATCTACATCCGCAATCAAATAATCAGGCCCGAAATAATAATAACCATGTTCTTTAAGATTGGCATCAATTCTTATGCGCTCATTCTTTATTATATCTAAATCGTAAGGTTCTTTTGGTTTTAATAAAACCTCTTTTTTATTAAGTGCTGTTGATTGTATTTGTTTGGCGATTTCGCTTGAATCGTTTGGGTAACTTGCCTGGTTGATCTTATACTGCGAATCGAGCAATGCTGTATATGTTACTTTAAGCTTTTTATTTTTTATGGATGTATCCATTACAACAGAATCTCTGAAATAACCTTTGTTATCAAGATGGTTTTGTATTATCTGCCTGTTTTTCTCCAACGCCGTATTTGAAGCAATTACCGGAGGTTCACCAACTTTATATTTCAACCAGTATTTTAATCCTTTTTTCTTTTTTGGTTCTTTTACTGAATTATATACCGAGAGCTTAAATCGAATTCCTAAAATGTTGCTGTTAGGTTTTGGCCGTACCAGCGATTGCATTTGTTCTTCCAAATCTTTACGTTCACCTTTAGAAATTTTGGCTGTTGATTTTACTTTCGAAGCTGAACCAATAAATAAATTTTGTCCTGCTGCCAAATGCTTTGTGTTGTTGCACGAGGTAACAACCAAAGCAATACAGGCAAAAAATATCAGTTGTTTAAAATTCATTTTTTTTATTACTTTTTAAGTTCCTACGAAACAACCACACACCTTTATGGATTTTTTACAGGAGGTTGTTGTGTCGAACTTTCCTGCTGTTCTTGCTGCTGCTTGATTTGCTCATCTTCTTTTGTTATTTTCTTGTTCTCCTTTCTTATTTTTTTAGCCTCTTTCCTTCCGTTAAAAATTTGACTGAGCTTGTTATAATCAAAGCTTAGGATAAAACTTGCACCGGTTTCAATCACCTGTCCGTAGATCACACCTTCATAATCGTTGTAACGATATACACGAATAAGATAACGGCCATCCCTTGTAAGCTGGTAATCAACAGAAACATCACCTGCAGGATTGGATGCGTTTTCACCGGCGCTGCTCGGTCCTTCTAATTCAAAATTGCTACCAACGTTTACACGCAACCTGTCGTTCAGTAATTTTTTTGAAACAGTAACATTTAAATCCGTTCTGTTTGCTGCAGCACCTGTTGAGTAATCAGTACCAGAGGTTAAACCGAAGTTTATATCAACACCTTTAATTAAACTGCCTGCAAGATTATTTAACTGGTCAGTTAAAATGCGGCTTGCACTTTCTCTTACTGAGTTTTCAATACCACCGCCACCGCCTGAACTTGCAAAAGGATTTTCCTGTACAAAATGCCCGAGCAACAATAATGCGAAAACTTGTTTATTCAATTCATTTTCATCGCCGCGAACCTGGTCAAGTTTTGTTGCTACATCCTGCCATTGCGTTGCCTGCCTGTCGGGTAAAGTGATATCAAAACTTATTATAGGTTTTAATAACTGGCCACGCATGTGCAATGCAACCTGGAAAGGTAATTTTTGCTTGTATTTTGTTACTTCTTCGGTTGATCTTCCTTCAAGAGAAGATTGCATCAGATCGATAGGAGCGGTGTTGGCAGTGTAAAGAGCAGTTACATCAATATCAGCTTGCGTCGGATCGCCAGTCCACGTAATTGTACTTCCCTGCTGAATTAAAAACTGCCTTTTTAAAACACTTAATGAAAGATTATAAGATCCGCTGGAAAGAATGTAGCTCCCGGTTAGCGTCACCTTTCCGCTTTTATCAATTCCACCGTTTAAATTGGCTGCACCTTTTAATGTAAGCATATCGCCGTTGCGCTGATCAACGACAACAGTAAATTTTGCTAAACTGTCTGTAATAATGTTTGCACTAATATCTGCACCTGTTACTTTAGACATTGCAAGAGAATCGATCTTGTTGCTTGTACTTACTGTGTCAACAGGATGATTTGGATCAACAAAATTTACAACACCATTACGGCTTACCACCTCGGGATCTGTTTGGGGAAGCACCAATGCAAAATCCGTTTCCTTATTCACTCTCAAAGTGCCGCTAACTTTGGGGGAAGCCATATCGCCGGTAATATCCGCATCTGCATTAATATTAAGTTTACCATAAACAATTTTATCTGTCCCCATTTCTGTATTTACCAGCGTAAAATGGTTTGCATGTAAAGTAAGATTGAATGTATATGTTTTAAAATCTGTAGTACCAATGTCACCACTCAATATTGCCTTGTTTCCTGCAGAATCAAGCAAAGTGAATTTGTTGAAATGAATACCTGTTGAATTAACTGTGATCGCATCATCAGGCAGTGTAAATCTTTCTCCTGAAATAGTTGGAACAAGAGAAGCATTTTGAAAATTAAAATTACCGTCAACCTGTGGATTCGTTGCGGTTCCCTGGATTTTTACATTACCTTTTAATATGCCGGTTATATCATCCAATTGTCCAACTGCAAAAGGTTTTACAATGCTGAGGTTTAAACTATTCATCAATAGGTTCAAATCCATTTTTCCATCACCTGTATAATAATTGCCGGTTAAACGCACATCGTTTCCATTACCCGTAACTGCAACATCAACATTGTATGCATTTGCTGTTTGGTTATTTACTTTGATTGCAACATTTCCAATTGTATCTAATTTATAAGTAAGGTTATTTACTGTAATGTTAGAAGTAAACACCATGTTCTTTGTTGGGTTAGTGATCTCTGCCGTTCCGTTTATTGTTCCTGATGCAAGCAAAGAATCCTGGTGCGCCAGTTTTGCAATAGTTGCAATTTCAAAATTCTTAAGATCAACTCTTATCGGCGCGGTTACAGATTGTGCTGTGCTGTTTACATTAATGGATTGATTGCCCTGGCTTATTGAAAAACTATTTACAATCACACCTGTAGAATCATACTGAATTGAATTGCCTTGAGCAACATTCCACTTGCTGTAATCAAGCAATAAATCCGGTTTTAAACTCACTTTAAAACCGCCGCCAACCTGTTGCAATAACGCCCCTAAAACATATTGTGAATTTCCTTTTTGATCTTTAGCATCAACATCCGCATTCAATTGATTGTTCGCAACGGATGCTTTAATATTTGTTTTGTATAAGTGATTTGAACCTGCCTTTGCGCCATTTATAGAAACATTTGCATCTAAGCTGTTTACAGTTGTTTGTGCGGTAAGATTTAAACTATCAATTTGATTGGTGCCAAAAATTATGCGCTGGCTTTTTGCGGTTAAACCCAAATCATTTTGCGCTGTATTTAAATGTGCACCCAACACAATTGAATCGCTGCCTTTTAATTGAGGCGCCAATTGCAATATGATTCCCTGCGGATGAATGGTTGCATTGAATTGCCAGTTTTCTGCTGCAATATTTTGCCGTTGATAACCCGGTAAATTATAATATTGGTTGATGATTTGTTGCAGCGCCTGCGCCATCTCAGTAAGTTTATATTGGCCAACCAGTGAAGCATTTAAAGCGTTATCAGAATTAATAACGATGCTTTTATTTTCAGGTGCACCTGATGCAACTAATGAGAGGCTGTCTGTATGCAATGTTTGCCCTGCTTGCGTTAATGAAAGATTGGTAACGTTTAAAGTTCCAACCAAATCATCCGGATTAGTGGAAGGCATATCAGCAACAATATGACCGCTTAAACTTAATGTGTCTGTCATTAAGTTCAATGCTTTTGCATTCAATGTATCGATTAATAAATCTAATTTCAAAGGCGGATAAGTTGAATGCAAATCTGCAGTTGCATCAAGATTTAAAGAAATATTCGCATCATGAATAGAAGCCGTTGTATGATCAACGCCATGATCAATTGTTCCATCAACATTCAGATCTTTATACGTATATCCTTTCACCTGTGCTGAAACAACATTTAGCACATATTTTGCATTTGCTGTTTTTGGATTGAAACCTGAACCACTTGCAGAAACATTTGCAGTGATAACACCAACATTTTGCGGTTGCTTACTTAAATAACCTGCATCAACATTTTGAAGGCTTGCTTTAATTGCGTACACATTGCCTGGCTTCATTGAACCATCAAGATTTATATTGCCCCTGTTTGTTTTTAAATTAAGTTTTGTTGCAAAAGCACTCATCGTCCCCTTAAAAAAACCAGTTAACGAAAGACGGTCTGGCAAGTTCACATTTGAAGGCATTGAACCTTTTGGAACGAAGCTTAACAGATCTCTTTTTGTTGATGTAAACTGATTAATGTTTACGTTATAATAAGCACGTTTTGTATCAGGCAAACCTTGTAATCTTCCGGATAATTTTACATAAGTATCGCCATAACCGCTCAATTCAAAAACAGGAATTGAAATGTCTTTTAAATAACCTTTTGCGGAAGCATTTATTTTTATCACCGAAACCTTGTAAGCCTGCATATTTCTTTTGTATGAAGGCATGAAAGCAAGAATATCTTTAACTGCAATACGCGAATTTGGAAGATTTACATCAACATAAACACTGCCCATATTTTTTGACGCTGCTTTAATAGACGGATATTTTACGATGAGTTGATTTTGTATAAGCGTTCCGTCGGTTTGCAACAACAGATCTGTAAGCGATGCGCCGCTATCGCTATAATAAAATCTGGTGTGAAATTTCTGAAGATGTAACCCGCTTTTCTCATTAAATGCAAGCTGGTTTATATTTCCCTGGAAAACAGCCGGCGTAAAATTCATGCTGTCACCATTAAACATAAAGTTAGTAATGTGCAAATGGCTTGCATCAAAACCTTCGGCTAAAGGCTTGCTATTATCATCGTTATAAATAATCTCGTTATTATTTAAATCAAGTTTTGTTAATTCAAACTTCCATGGATTATTTAACTGGCTGTCTGTTTTAGCAGCAACCACATCTTTAGTCGCTTTTGCTTCAGGCGATTTTCCAAGTCCTACCTTTATAATTGAATTATTGAAAACAAAATCTTTAAGTTTTACATTAAGGTTTTGTAGATTGATATTTTCAGGATGTGTAGTTAACTCCCCAATATTAAAGAATGCAGCCAACGCGGAAACATCATTCCTGTAATTAAACGATATTCTTTTAAATGACACGCCATCCAATTGTATTGTTGGAACAGCCGCAGCGGCCGATGGAGGAGCAACAGGGCTTACACTATCTTTAATTTTAATAAGCGGCTTATACTGGTAAATTTTTGCATTAATATCTGAAACATTAATGTCTTTAATTGAAAAAACCTGTTTGTCAGGGTCGAATGTGCGAATGCTTGTATTAAAGTCACCCAAATAAAAATAAACATTGCTGCCGCTTTCATCGTCTTTGAATTTGGCAAGAATATTTTTAAATACGATCTTACCAATATTAAATTTCATCGGTGCAGACGTATCCTGAGGATTTTTTGTTGTTGTGTTACTGCTTGCAAATGCTTTTACAATGTAATCGTAGTTGAAACTCGTGTCAGGATAATTGCGGTAAATATTTGCTTTAATACCGTTTAGCTCTAAATATTGCAAATCCACTTCATTGCTCAATAATTTAAATAAAGAAATATCAACGCGAATTTTACCGCCATATAATAAGGTATCTTTTTTCTGGTCTTCAAAATAAACATTCTCTAAAACAAGGCGCTTCGGAAAGTCAAGACTGAGTTTACCAATGGCAACTTTGGTTTTAATTTTTCCCTGAACATAAGATACTACTTTGTTCTTTGCGAAGTTTTGAACACCGGGAACTTGTATCAATATATAAACAAGCAGGATCAGAAAGATAACAATACCAATGATCCATGCAAAAACCTTAAAAATCTTCCGCGTTACTTTTTTTGCGTCCAATCAGTTTAAATTTAAATCTCAACAATACAAGGTATTGAATTTTATAAGCAGGGATTTGTTTGCTTACTCTTGCAGAAGGCAGATACAATGCCAAACTATTTTTTTGCGAGATAAATTATTGAACTGCAGTTTTGCGGTTTGCCCACCGATTTGAGGTTAGAAACACTTCCCTTAAGAACAGCTTTTAAAAAATTGGTTTTACCTGAAGTATATTTTTCGCTTAAAAGGCTTACGTAAAAACTGTCGAACCACATTGGTTTTTGATCAATAATCTTAAACCTGTGTTTATTTAAAAGTTGATGCATGCTCCGGGGTGAGAAATGATACAAATGCCTCGGTACATCATAAGCTGCCCATTTTTCCGAATAACTTTTTGCATCATAACTTGTGTAATTAGGAACTGCAATTATGAGTATTCCTCCCTCAACCAGCAACGAAAAAAATCTGTCAAGATATTTATGCAATTGGTGCACATGTTCCAGCACATGCCAGAGCGTGATAACATCAAAACTATCAGGATGAAGAGTGAATAAATTTTCTGAAGGCAGTAAATCTATATCAAAATTATTTTTTGCATTCCCTCTTGCCGTAATATCAGGTTCTAAACCTGTAATGTTCCATCCGGCATTTCTCATTGTTGAAGCAAATGCACCTGTGCCCGCACCAATATCCAATAAGCTACCTTTTAACTTCGTGCTGCTTTTTTCAATTAATCTTCTCTTTGATTGTAAAGTTATTGAACGAACTGAATGATAAAGTTTGTTAACAAATCCTTTGGAAGTGTTTGAATGCGATATATACTCAGATGATTTGTAATAATCGCCTATATGGTTTTCGTCCGGAACGTCTTGTGTAAACCGCAATGTACAATCCTTACATTGCCATATTTCAAAATATTGATGGCTTACAGTTTCGTCTTTTGCCTTTAATAAGAAAGAAATATTAATACTTCCGCAAGCAGGACAATTATTGTAATGAACAATTTCCATACAGCGCAAAGAAACAGTCCTTTAATATTATTATAATTAAAATTTATTGCTTATTGCAAATAAATTTTATCTTTCGCGTTCAAAAAAATATAATTGCTTATGAAAAAAATTTTAATCCTTGTAAGCATGTTCTGCTTACCTCTATGTTTTAGTTTAATGGCCCAAAGCGTTGTAGATGTAGGCCATACTAAATCGCTAATTGAAAAAAATGCTGCTGCGCTTGGCTTAAGTAACGAAGATCTTTCCAATTATCGAATTTCTGATGCCTATTTTGATGAGTCAACGGGTCTCACTATGGTTTATCTTCAACAAACCTATAAAGGTGTTGATGTGTACAATGCAATTACTCCGGTTGCATTCAAGAATGATAAGATTAGTGCTTTTCAACCGGGATGGGCAAAACTAAATAACAACAACACTGCGGCAAAAGTGAGTTCTAAACCATCTATTACTGCTTTGACAGCTTTAAAAAATGCTTTTGGAAATTTAAATCTGTCAATGACAAAGCCATTTCTTGTTGCTTTGAGTGAAGCACAAAACGGACAAGAGTTTGAATATGATAATATGGGCGTTGCATTAAACAATGTGAACGTGAGACTGATGTGGGTTCCTGCATCTGAAAATTCACAAGACCTTGTGCTGTGCTGGCAGGTTTCATTAATTACTTTAAAAGACAATAGTAGCTGGTTGGTTAAAGTAAATGCTGCTAACGGAAGCATTTTGCGTAAAGATAATCTTACTACAAAAGAAACATTTGCACCGGATAAATTACAGCCAAAAAGAAACGTTTATGCTTATGAAGTAGAATCATTTGATAATGATGAAGTGCAAAACAAAGTGGACGACATTAAAGATGTACAAACTGTTGCATCTGCAAAATTTAATGTGATTCCTTACCCTTATATGGATCCTGATCATGCTGCACAAACACTTGTTACAAATCCATGGACAATAAATGGGAATGCCAAAGCATACACAAAAAAGTGGAATAGTGATACAAAAGACTATGATAGTTTGAAGGGGAACAACATTTTTGCTTATGCAGATTGGAACCATGACAACAAACCAGATTTTACACCCAAATCTCAAACTGCATTACCTAATTTAACCTGGAATTATATTGGAGATTTTAACTCTGATCCAAAAGAGAATCCTGAATTTGGAGTTGTAAATCTTTTTTACTGGACGAATTTGATGCATGATATGAGCTATGATTACGGCTTTGATGAACCTGCGGGTAACATGCAGACAATTAACATGAACAGAGGTGGTAAACAAAACGATTTTGTACTTGCAGAAGCACAAGATGGTGGCGATACAAGCAATGCAAATTTTGCACCTGCTGTTGATGGAAAACAAAGCCGCATGCAAATGTTTTTGTGGCGTCCGTCAATTTTAAAATTGTTCAGAATCAATTCACCTGCATCAATTGCAGGTCCAAAACTTGCAACTGAAAGTGCGGTGAGCAATAATAATAAAATAGTTCAAAAAGGTACTTTAACATATGATATAGTGCTTTATAAAGATGCTTTGCACACAGATTCAAGTACGGCTTGCGGAAGCGCTTCCAATGCCGCACAAATAAGCGGTCATTTTGCATACATAGACAGAGGAAGCTGCGATTTTGTAACTAAATTTATAAATGCTCAGAGTGCAGGTGCAAAAGGAATTATTGTAGGCAATGTTGCAAAAGATGATCCAAGATACCATGATAACACTACAGGTGATGTATTAATTACAATGTCTGGCTCGAATAATTCCATTACCATTCCCGGTGTATTTGTAATGTATGATACTGCTGTAAAAATTAAGAATAATCTTAAAAATAACATCACAGTAAATGCTTCAATGACACCAACGCCAATGATTGACGGGGATGTGGATAATGCGATTCCTGCACATGAATATACACACGGCATTTCTAATCGTTTAACAGGCGGCCCTTCAACAGTATCCTGCTTGAACAATGGCGAGCAAATGGGTGAAGGATGGAGTGATTATTACGCTTTGATGATGACAACAAACTGGGCAACAGCAAAACTGTCAGACAGTTCAAAACCAAGGCCAATTGGTAATTATGCTTCGGGCTTAGACAGTACTTATGGCGGCATACGTGTATATCCATATTCCAAGAATTTCTCTGTAGATCCATGGACTTATGACAGCCTGCAAAAAGATACTTCAATTCATGAATATAATGCAGTATCACACCCTGAGGTAATATATTATACAGGTGAATTGTGGTGCAGCACCTTATGGGATATGACCTGGGATCTTATAAAAGCTGAAGGTATTAATAAGACTTTCTTAAAACCAACTGTGGCCGGCGGTAATACAACTGCAATGAAATTAGTAATGCAAGGATTGAAATTACAAAAATGCAGCCCTGGTTGTCTTGATGGAAGAGATGCTATCCTGAAAGCAGACACGGCTTTATTCAGTGCATCTCACAGCGCATTAATATGGAAAGCTTTTGCACGCCGCGGTATGGGATATAGTGCAGTTGAAGGAAGTAGTGCCAAGATCAAAGATGGTCATGGCGCTTACGATTTACCTCCGGGCGTTTCATTACAATCTACTTCTACTGTTGTTGCTGAAGATGCTACACGCAGCATTAAACCCGAAGTTACTATCGGGCCAAATCCAACAAGAGATTACCTGATGGTAAATATCCCAGGTAATAAAGAGAAACTGAACGTTCAGTTGATGAACAACAACGGTGCTGTTGTAGGTGCTTATGTTGTTACCAATGATAACTTAAAGATTGATGTATCTAAACTTGCCGGCGGTGTATATAATTTATTAATATCGGGAAGCGATTATACTTCAAAATTCAAAGTAATCGTTCAATAATTAATTGTAATACTTCATTAATAAAAAACCAGGAAATTTTCCTGGTTTTTTTATCAATATAAACAGCTAAATAATCTCTTTCAATTTTTCAACCACTGCATCAATCTCTTCTTTTGTATTGTTTTTGCTGAAAGAAAAACGCACAGTAACGGCATCTGTACCCGGATTAATTGTATTTATAACATGGCTGCCAACATTAGCGCCGCTTGTACAGGCACTTCCGCCACTGGCACAAATGTTATTAATATCAAGATTGAAAAGTATCAATTCACTTTTTTCTGTTTTAGGAAAATTTACGCTTATCACTGTATATAAACTGCAGCCGTTGGCATCACCGTTAAAACTTACATCCTTAATTTCATTACATAACTTTTCCATCATATAATTCTTTAAACCACTGATGTAAGCTTTATCCTGTTCATAATTTTTTGTGGCAAGTTCAAGTGCTTTTGCAAAGCCAACGATACCATAAATATTTTCAGTACCGGCCCGCATATTTCTTTCTTGTGAGCCTCCCTGGATAAAAGGTTTTATTCTATTTTTTTCGTTAATGTAAATTATGCCAATACCTTTTGGCCCATGAAATTTATGTGCTGCGCCGTTAATAAAATCAACCGGTGTTTTATGTAAGTTAAAAGGAAAATGACCAACCGTTTGAACTGTATCAGAATGAAAAACGGCGTTATATTTTTTACAAAATTCGCCAACCGCATTTATATCAGTAATGTTTCCAATTTCATTATTGGCATGCATTAATGTTACCAATGTTTTTTTATTAGAAGAAGAAAGCAATCTTTCCAAATCATTCAAATCAATATGGCCATTGGGTAAAATTTTTACAAGCTCAATAGCAATATTTTTTTGATGATGGAGGTTTTCAACCGTGTGTAATGTGGCATGATGTTCTAACGGCGAAGTAACAATTCTTTCGCAGCTAAGATCATTAATTGCAGCGCAAACAGCCATATTGGTGCTTTCGGTTCCGCCGCTGGTAAAAAATATTTCTCCGGGATTTGCGCCTAAAATTTTCGCAACCGTTTTACGTGCATTTTCTACTGCTAATCTTGTTTCTCTTCCATAACTATATATAGAAGAAGGATTGCCAAAATGCGTAGTTAAATAAGGCATCATTGCATTCAGCACTTCAGCATCAAGCGGCGTTGTAGCAGCATTATCAAAATAAATTCTCGTTTGCATAACTGTAATTGCAGCCGCAAAGAAATTATTTTTTAATTAAATAGTACGAGAAAATTATGCTTGCTAATCTTATAGTAACTTAAACTATAAACAAACAACTATATATCAAATTCTTCGAAATGGCATTACCAATAAAATGTGTACAACGCAATAAGAATTCCGGCAACAATTAAACTGCCAACTGCGAATTGTGTAGATACTTTAAACATTGATTTGTCAATTTCCAGTCCATGCGCTTTAACACCTTTCCTGTTATCATAATTACTAATGAGCACCATACCAATTACGCTTATAATAAACACAATGCTCATACGATCAAGAAAAGGAATTTCATATACACCTGATCCGTTATCTTTTGAAAAACCAATTGGAGCAAGGAAAGATAAGTTCATTATCATCGGTAAAAATTTCAATATTACTGAAAATATAAAGCCACCGATGGTTGCAAACAACGCAGCATTTGAAGTTGCTTTTTTCCAGAAGAAACCAAGAATGAACATTGCAAAAATACCCGGCGAGACAAATCCGGTATATTCCTGTATATATTGAAAACCCTGTTTGCCTTCACCCATCAACGCATCACCTAAAGCAAGTGATAATAAGATAGCAAGTATCATTGCAACGATAACAACAACGCGGCCAAGCCGCACAAGCCTTTGCTCACTTGCATCTTTATGCAATGCTTTTTTATAAATGTCTAAAACAAAAATGGTAGATATGCTGTTTGCTTTTCCGGCAAGCGATGCAACAATAGCTGCAGTTAATGCAGCGAATGATAATCCTTTTAAACCTGCGGGCAACAACGTCATTAAAGATGGATAAGCTTTGTTTACATCAACAACACCTTTTGAACTTAGCATTTCATGTTGAAACATTCCTTTTTGATGAAGATAAAATGCGGCGATGCCAGGCAGTATTACAATTACAGGCATCAGCAATTTTAAGAATGCGGCGAACAATAAACCATTGCGTGCAGTGGGCATGTTTGCACCTAAGGCGCGTTGTGTTATATACTGATTACATCCCCAGTAATTCAAATTTGCAATCCACATACCACCAATTAAAACAGAGAGCCCGGGCAAGTCCATATAGTTAGGATTGTCTCGTTTAAATATCATGTGAAAATGATCGCTTGCCTGTGTAGTTAGAATATTAAAGCCACTGAATATCCCTGTTTGACCATTTTTCTCTGCTATCAATGTTAAGCCAATATATGTTGCAGCTAATCCACCTAATATTAAAACAGCAACCTGTATTACATCAGTGTAACCAATTACTTTCATTCCACCCAACGTAATAAAAATTGCAAATGCTGCGAGCACCAAAATGCATACATAAATATTAAATCCTGAAATACTGCTGATTGCTAAAGCACCAAGATATAAAATGGACATCAGGTTTACTACTATATACAACAACAACCAGAACACAGCCATAATCATTGCAACCGTACTGTTATACCGCTGGTTTAAAAACTGCGGCATCGTGTATATTTTATTTTTGAGATACACAGGCATAAAAAATATTGCAACGATGATAAGTGTTGCTGCAGCCATCCATTCGTAGCTTGCAATTGCCAAACCCATTTTAAATGCTGAACCACTTGTGCCGATGAATTGTTCTGCTGAAATATTTGATGCAATTAATGAAGCACCAATTGCCCACCATGTTAACGAACCTTCAGCAAGAAAGAATGCTTTTGAATCGTGTTCGCGGCTGCGTCTTCTTCTGTAAATCCAATACCCATAAGAAGAAACAATAACGAAGTAAATTATAAAGACAAGGTAATCGGAAGATACAAGCTGGCTCATAATTGTGGGTTTTTCGTAAAAGTGTTTCGTGAATCGTCAATCGTGAAACGTGAATGTAGGACACGAATTGTATACATACATTCAGTAAGCCAAATAATTTTTTGCGAATTGACAATTGTGAATGTTAGAACGTCAAACTGTGAAATTACAATTGGAAGTCATTTAAATTTTTCACGTTTGACGATTCACTGTTCATGCTAATCATCCTCTAAAATAAAGATAGATTGAAAGTATAGCCAGCAATAACAACACAGAAAATATTATATCTTTTGCAGACCATGTAGAACGTGATTCCTGTTTGTCTTTATCAGTTAATGTTGAGAATGTAAGCCCGGAAATTTTTGCATAGTCAGGTGCTTTTGTTGCATAGCTCACTGCAATAAATACAATGATGCAAACAACTGTTATCAACAAACTATAATATTGAAAGAAGATATTATTTACAATCCACAAAAACGAACCTTTTGTGTAAGTAAATCCTGCACTGAGTTTTACAGGCGTATCAACAGCTAATCTAAATAACCCCATAATAAAACCTGTAATTAATGTTGCCAAACAACCTTTACCGTTCAATCTCTTCATAAAAATGCCAAAGAAGAAAACAACAAATATTGGCGGCGCAAGATATGCTTGTATGCCTTGCAAATAATCGTACAACCCTTTGCCACCTTGTATTACAGGAATCCATAACAAACCAATTATTACCATTACAACAGTTGCAACTCTTCCTACCAAAACCAATTCTTTCTGACTTGCATTTGGTTTAAACTTGCTATAAAAATCCATTGTAAATAATGATGATGATGCATTGAACACACCAGCTAATGCGCTCATTAATGCACTTAATAAACCTGCAACAACAATTCCTCTAACGCCAATTGGTAATACATTTATTACAAGCAATGGAAAAACTTCTTGTGCTCTGTCGCGAATAAGATGTCCGTTTGCATCCATCAGGTCATGTTGAATTGCAGGATTAATTCCTGTCTTCGCTAAAGCAAAACCAATCATGCCCGGAATGATAAAAAGAAATACAGGCAACAGTTTTAAAAAGCCTGCGAATATGGAACCTTTTCTTGCTTCATTTGCATTAGGCGCACCCAACACACGCTGTACAATATATTGATCGGTATACCAATACCACAAACCAATTATCGGCGCACAAAACAACATACCCAACCAAGGATAATTACTATAAAAATACCACGCTTCTTTTTTTGCTTCCTGCACAGGAGCCCACGTACTTTCAACACCATGTGGTACCATTGGTTTCCATAAATTAAACATCTCACTGCCGCATATTTCTTTTAATTTATCCCAGCCACCAAGCGCTTGCAAACCATAATATGTTATCATTAACGAGCCAATAATTTTTATAAATGTTTGAACAGTTTCTGTATACACAACTGCTCTTAATCCTCCTAAGATTGTATACACACCGGTGAGTATAATTAATAAGATAGAACCGATCCAAAAACTATCCATTCCCCAAATATGCACTTCAGGTAATAATACTCTGAATACAATGCCACCTGCATAAATACCCACTGCAATTTTTGTAAGAATGTATGCAATAAGTGAAATGATTGACAACACTGTTCTTGCTTTTGGAGAAAATCTGCGCTCCAAAAATTCAGGCATTGTAAAAACTTTTGAACGCATATAAAACGGAACCATCATCCAGCCTAAGACCAATAAACACCATGCATGTAATTCATAATGTGCTAATGCAACACCATCTGTTGCGCCGGAACCTGCGAGACCAACTAAATGTTCTGAGCCAATGTTGGATGCAAAGATTGAAGCACCGATAAGGAACCAACCTAAATGGCGGCCTGCTAAAAAATAATCTTCGGCATTATTTTTTTTGTTTTTTGTTGACCACCATGCAATGCCCGCAATCAAAGCGAAATAGACTATAATTTCTATCCAGTCAA
>JAFBAF010000215.1 GCA_019247895.1 Parafilimonas sp.
AGGCGCAGTAATGAATGCGCTCGTAGTTGAATATGCATTTGTGCCTTCATTTAATGTAAGTGGTGCATTTGCTTTTGTAATAGCTGTTGCTATGTTATCTAATTCTGTACGATTGCTTAATAAATAAACATCATCAATCCACCAACCGCCGTTAGCAACACTGCCACCTGTTGCATCAGAAGTCATTCTAAACCGTATATAGATAGTCTTTCCGGCATAATCATCCAACGCTGCAACGGATTGCACATAACCGGCAGATGCTCCTGTAAATGCAGCTTCATCTGTTGTGCCAATATATGGATTATTTGCAGTTGTAATAATTCCTTTGTAACCGCCTTGCTCAAATTTTTCAGGTGGCAAATATGTCCATGTTGCGCCATCCTCAGACACTTCAACAACACCGCCATCGTAGCCGTTTTCTGTAGAATACTTATGAACAAAAATTAATTCGGTTCCCGATTGAACATGCACGGGATTTACCAATTGCAAAGATGTATTTGAGCCGCCAACATCATAATCATCAACATGCCAATAATGTGAACCGCTGTATGCCTGCGATGCATCTGTTGAGTACGTCCATTGCGCCGTGGCTGATGCATTTGCAGTCCAATTGCTGCTGCCTGCTTCCTGGTCATCTTTGAAATAAACAGCAGAAGCCGTTGGGCTATTAACTGTCGCCCTTACAGTATATACTTTAGTTTCATTCGCATTTAAATGTATATTCCATGCAAGCATTTGGCCTGAAACCGCCGGATGACCGGTTGCGGAAATGAATTGCAGCGTTGGCGCTAACGTATCATACATTTTTATTCCACCCGCAGGGTATGGATACAAATTTTTAACAGTGATTGTATAAACGATTGTGGAATGATTATCTATAAAACCAGGGCCTGATTTAGATATGCTTATCCTTTTTTGTGTCGGATCGCAACTATAAGGAAGATCAAAAGCTTCTGTTTCATCGCCCAAAGCGTTTGTTCCTGAAACCGCTGAATAACCTAATCCTCTTTTTGCGAAAGCCTTCCAAATTATACATGCATGTTGCGCATTATATAATAATGTATCCGCTTTTAATATCGCATCTCTTTCATCAACAAAAGTTGGATTAGTTGGCTGCAATTTCATGCCTTCAATTATCAAACGCATAGCAATATTATTTCCTTTTGCTGTTGCCGGCGGATTATGATCTGCAGTTGGATTTGCTCCTTCATACACATTATCATTCATTCCATATTCATCAATAAAATTCTGCAAAAAATCATACAGCATAGTACACCAAACAAAGCCTACAGAATGTGTTTCAGAATAATCAGATCGCTTTATATACCCAAATGTTGCAGGGTTTACATTCATGTTTATTGAATATGGATATTCGCGAATGCCCTGGCCGTTATACGCCTGGTAAGTAACATAATTGCCAATACTTCTTTGAGGTAAAATCCCGTACGGATGTGCTGTATTTGCATTCTTAAGATCATTATTTCTTAAGGTCATATACAATGCAACAAAATCACTCCAGCCTTCGCCGCCCTGTTCATCACCGCCTAAAGGCAATAAGGAATTTGGGCCGCCGGTTAGCCTGTTAGAAATGCCATGTCCATATTCATGACAAATAACACCATTATCGATATCGCCATCTCTTTTTGGCGCAAGCGGATTATCACTTTTTAATGATGCGATAATTGTTGCACCTGCAGTTAATTGTGCTTTAATAACGTCGCCATCGGCTTTACTTATCATAACAGAAGGTATAGTAATTGCATTGCCTGGTGCATCACTACCGCCCATTGCAAGCGGTGGTCCATCAATATTATTTACAATGATAGCACCAACAGCACCACCTAACTGTGCGCCCAAAACTTTTTCATCAAATGAACAATCGCCGCGATCAATCACTGCAATTTTTCCATTTACATTTTGATCAGGCAAAGCAATGCTTTGTTGCGCCGTGCTGCAACCTTCGCTTGAAGTTCCAACAGTTGACAATGCATTTTTTTGTGCGATAGCAAGTTGCTTATTCAAAACAGGATTTGCATACAGATCATTGTTTGCAGTTGGAAGCGTACTTAACGATCCCGCTACCGCAATATATTTTTTTCCTGAAGACGGAACACCTGATGTTGAGCTTACAATTTGAACCAATGAATCCGGTAACGCAACACTCCACAAATACATTTGCATTTGCCCGTTTGTTCCGTCGGGCAAGGTCAAAAAATTGGAATTGTTTGTTCCGCCGCCATCTTGCGCCTGTGCCAACACTTCATCTGCTCCTAATGCGGTTAAACCACCACGTGTGCCTGTACTAAAAGTATTAGATTCCTGGAAATTGCCTGATGCTTCATCAAAACCCATGTAATAAAATACATCGTGCATTAGATTATTCCAGTAAAAAAGATTTACAATAGAAGCCATCATATATGTTTCAGGTTGCTTTGTAAGATCAATTGGATAATCAAACACAAAAGGTTCAACCAACGGATACGTTCCCAATTTTTTATTGGTGGGATAAGCGGTGCGTGTAGGGTCATTACTTGGAACGCCACCTAAAGGTCCGGGGCTGGGATCCTGGAAAGCCCACACATTATTACCATGCGAATAATTGTAAGTTACAAGATTCGCAATTTTATGCCATCCATCCGGCGATGAAAGTGTATCGCCGCTTCTTGCTGAGAAAATGTGCTTCGCACCGGGATCGATCGGGTTTTCATAAGGCATATCGTAAACGCGGTATTTATCGGAAGGCAATGATGACACTGAAGTGATCGCATCATTTTTATTGATTTGCAAATCATCTTCATTTTCTTCACTTAAAAAATTAAGGTGCTTATTGCTGATGTTATCTGTTAACTGTTCACTGAAATTACAATGAATAATCAGATCCTTCTTTTCAATCAATTTTCCGGTAGAAGCATTGATGTAACCAAGCCAATAATGTCTTTTATACGCATCCATCATTTGTATTTGCCACGCCGGAGTTAACGTTTTCAAACGCTCATCTTTATAATAAACCAGCCTGCATGGAATATCCCATATTGATGATGTGTTTCTTTGATAAACAGTGTAGTTATCTGCGCCTGTTGGCTGCTGTTTCATTTGTAAGGTTCTTGCCACATTATAACCGATGGCATCCATTAAAGTAAACACAGCATCTTTTGCATTTATACTTACTGCAACCGGGTTTGCTTTATATTTTGCGGTTGAGATAAGGTGGTTGGCAACAAATTGCTTAACACCTGACGTGTGCAGCGAAAAATCTGTATTAATAACTGTTAGTCCGTTTAATTTTTGTGCAGCATAGATATGCCGGATGCCTGTAGATTTATCAACATAGTCATACGTTACAAATAAATTTTCAGCATCCTTTTCGTCAATGCCTAAACTTTGTTTGTGCGATGAAACATATTGCTTTAAAGCCTGGAACGCTTGCTGGTTGTTTTGTGAAAGACCCAAAAAAACTTGTGTTAAGCAAATTAATAAAATTATAAGCTTGTGAAAAGCTTTAGTGTAGTTTTGTTTCATGTGGAGTTATTTTTTTAGTTGCCACATAGAATTTCGACATAAAATTTTATGTCTTATTTCATAGTGCAGGTTTAAATTAAAACCGGATGATTAAACCACATCAAACATTGCTCCAAAAGGTTAATAAACTGTTATCAAAGCATTTTGACGAAGGCATTTTCATATAACAAAAAAGAAAAACTCAAAAGCAAGAAACAGCTTGATAAAATTTTTGCATCAGGCAAAAGTTTTACGGTTTTCCCTGTTAAATTAATTTATAATTTAGTTAGTGACCAGGATAACGTTATTAAAACTGGCGTTGGTGTTAGCAGCCGTTTTTTTAAAAAAGCCATTCACCGCAATCGAATTAAGAGATTGTTACGCGAGGCATACAGAACAGAAAAACAGCCATTGCATATTCATCTTAACAACAGTCAAAAACAGCTCAACATATTTTTACTGTTTGTTGATAAATCATTGCCAAATTATAGGTTCATCAGAGAGAAAATGAAATTATGTATTGAACGTTTAATACAAGAATTGAATGAAGCGGATCTTAAAAATACTTAGCTATCCTTTTATATTGCTGATAAAAATTTACCAACTAATTATTTCTCCATTGTTTGGTCCAAAATGCAGGTTTACACCAACATGCTCGCATTATGCAATTGAAGCTTTTAAGAAGCATGGAGTGTTTAAAGGTTTTTGGCTTTCACTAAAACGCATTCTAAAATGTCATCCCTGGGGGGGCAGCGGTTATGATCCTGTACCGTGATTATTCACAATATTTACCAGTTAAATTAACAGCACCTAAGCTTTCCTATGTTTTTGTAAAATTGTTTTATAGGTTTATAAATAAAAAAGGAGAGATTGTTTGATCTCTCCTTTTCTAAAAAATTTTAATATTATAATCCTCCATCAAAGAAGTAAAAAGGCAACGTTATGTTTTGCGGATCATCATTACCTACTTTTAAAGTGGCCATATTATCGCAATTACCATTTCCATAATCCAAATATTCATTGGTTTGAACGCCATTTTCTTTTAAACTAATCATAAGCGCTCCCTGTGAACGGAATTCGCAAGACGCCATTTTCATAATAGGATTAGAAGGATCTGTAACGGCTTTCCAGGTAACCATTGCTGAGTCGCCTGAAACTTCAGTACCATATGCATTCTCGTCAATCTGGAAGATCCTGTCATCTACAGTACCACCAACTTGTTTTTGAATTGCAGTATTTACAAAAGATGATGTGTTGCCTAAAGAATCGGTAACAGTTTTATTAACAACAACCCTTAATGTAAGCGCGCCTGAAGAAGCAGGAGTAATAACAGTAACCTTTACATTTCCGGAAATGCTTACACCGTTAACATAGTAATTGCTGAATGTGGTTACACTTACAACTTTACCGGCTGGAGCTGTTTCCTGATCAGCATACACTGTGGAAAATCTTTTTCCGCTTCTTGTAATGCCCTGATCATCTGTACACCCACTGCCATAATCTACAATTTTAGTATGCGGGTAAACATTTTCTGAAGGATTGTAAGTTACGACTTTACAGCTTGATGAATTATCTGTTTTATCGTTTGAAGATAATGCATCAGCTATTTCAATATCGTTTTCACCGACCATCGCACCAATCATGCTCGTGGTTTTTGCAAGAGAAGAACCTGTTGATGATGATGGACTGGTAACTGCCTCGTTTTTTTTACATGAGGCTAATACAAGGCATAGCAGGGCACCGGCAGGTATTAGTTTAGATAACTTTAGTTTCATAGTTTTTGTTTAAATTGTTAATAAGAAGTTTTATGTATTGTTGGGGTACAAGAAATAAGCAATTAAGTTAAACTAAAAAACCTATATAAAAATATTTAATCAATTTCCGATTACAGTAACTTAAATTGACCTTTTTCATAAAGTACGCGATTCTACTACACTACAAAATATTATGCCACATTTAACTTTCCTGTAAAGTCTTCATTTACTACGGTTTTCTCCAGTGAAATTAGAAAAAATCTCCTCAATTTTTTAAAACAAACAGCAAAATAAACTACATTTTCAAGTTTTATTAAACTTTAATCCTACCTGTTGATGCCGATGTACTTTTTTATTGAATAATTATTTACAAAAATCAAGAGCAACAGAATTATAAGAGCTGCAATTAAAGTGTATGGAGAAAGGAACCGGTGAATAAAAATATTTTGTGCGGCAAGATTTTTTTGCAACCAATACTGCAATCCAAAAATTATTAACAGCGCAAACAGTATAGTAATAATGTTAGAAGGCAAAAATTGTTTGCGTAAAAAACGTTGAAGCTGTTTTGGCGCTGCACCAAGAGTTATAAGTAATCCTATTTCTTCTTTTGCAGATGCAATGGTTAGCTCTATAAATAAAGTAAATACAATGATTGCAAACAAAAACATTGCAATACCAATGATCCATGAAGTAATTACAGCGAAGTTTATAGTGCTGCGATATTTTTCAAACCGGGTTTTTTCGGTATTAGTTGAGAGGTTATGTTTAGCAAGATAATCTGTAAGCTGTGGATCTGCCGCATTTTTTGTTTGAATAATTACACGTGACGGTTGTATGTTTTCGCCGCCTCCGAATTTCGTGTTTGCCCAATCCATGAAAGGCTGTGGCACCAATACGGATGAAATACGATCGCTAAAACCAACCACTTTTCCATAATAATTCACAACACCTGCGGGTGTTTGAATATCAATTTGAACAGGCAATGCTTTTACCAGGTCCTGCGATAACTGTGGCAAATGCTGCGATTGTGCATATCCAAAATTATACATATCCAAAAACATGTTTGGAATGATCATCGGTATAAAATTGCTTGTCTCATTCCATTGCCAGTCAGGAGTATTTACATCTAAAAACTCATCAGGTACACTTTCAAAAAAGAAATCAGTATAAAACGGAATGCGTTTGCTTATGCTTTGCACGCCAACTCTAAAACGACTTGGTGTAAGTGTTCCGATCTTTTCGACAAATGGTTGCTGCTTCAAATCATTTATTTCTGCAGCGCTCAAACTTGTTTCACCAATATTATTATTCGTAACGGTTTTGTTGATCACTAAAAAATCAGCAATGCTATCCTGGCTTGTTTTGCTGTATAAAATTTGTTGATAGTTTGATTGGATTTGCACTGCGGCTAAAATCAACATCATTGCAATGAATAATCCAATAACAGCTGTGATGCTGCGCACTCTTCCCGCGCTGGCGCGGATTAATTTTTTTAATAGTTGATTCAACATAACCTCATCCCAGCCCTTCTCCAAAAAATGGAGAAGGGCAAGAAGTTTATAAGTTTAGAAATTTTGTGTAATTAAAATGTTCATCATCTTCAAGGTCTGTTAATATAAAACCTGCATTGCGTTTTTTACATTCAGCAGTAATTAAAGCGGCGGCTTTATCAATATTGTCTTTATCTAAATGACTGAACGGTTCATCCATAATCAGCCAATTAAAAGGTTGCATTAAAGCACGAATAATTGCAATTCGCTGCTGCTCGCCGTAACTGCATAAAGCTGCTTTTTGATTTAATATTGAAGCAACACCCAATTGCGCAGCCATTTCATCAATTACTTTACTTTCATAAAATGGTTCTTGCAAAACACGGTTCAGCTCAATGTTTTCCTTTGCTGTAAGATTGGGAAACAAACGCAGGTCCTGGAAAATAATGCTGAGATTTTGTTGCCGCAATTCTGCCAGCGCACCTGGCTTTATTGAATTTAAGTTTGTCGTATTCCACAGAACTTCGCCTTCAAAATCTTTACGCAGCTTGTAAATGATATGAACAAAAGTTGTTTTACCGGTTCCGCTTGGCGCTTTAATTTTTACAAACCCGCCGCTTTCAAACAGCAGTTTTTTGTTCCAGATATCAGAATTGCGTTGCAGCAATCTATCTTTTAAAGGAATAGGAACAATGTTTTGTAATTCTAATTGCATTTAATTAAAAATGTTTTTTTTGTGACGGGCTTTTGTATTTGTCTCGTTCATTCTATTTCAAAATTGTGTTAATCAATTCCCCATTATTTTATTGCCGGCTGCGGCATTTCAATTAAACTTCGTTGTGTCACTCACTTGTACTATTGATTCTTTATTCGGCAATATAAATGCAGTTTCTTTAATGGTTTGCAAATATTAATCAGTTCCATTAGCAACTTCCATTGCCATTTTGTTATTCACTTATTTCAGTATGCACATTTTTAATTTTATATCCACTTACTCCAAAATAAAAAACAACAAAAAAGCTAATTAGCGGAACGATGTATGCAACCTGTATATTTATGTTTCTTGAAATATAGCCCAATGCCAGCGGAATTAAAGCGCCACCAACAATTGACATTACCATGAACGATGAACCAATTTTTGTTTGACTGCCTAAATCTTTTATGCCTAAAGCAAAGATTGTGGGGAACATGATTGACATAAAAAATTCAACGCCCATCATTGCAAATAATCCGAACTTCCCACCTGCAAAAACGCAATATGCAAGCAGCAAAATATTACCTGCGCTGTAAATGGAAAGTAAATATTGCGCTTTGATTTTCGTCATCAAAAATGTACCGACATATCTCCCGATCATAAAACATAGCAACATATAACCAAGATAATGCGCATCGGTTATAGTTGCTTCACTCATGCCCGAAGTATATTTGGTATAGCGAATAAAAAAACTCGAAATACAAACTTGTGCACCTACGTAAAAAAATTGCGCCAGCACTCCGCTTGTAAAATGTTTGTGTTTGAAAACAGTAAAATCAATATTAAATGACTCTGATTTTTCTTCCGGCACAGGCGGAAGTTTAGTGAGATAAAAAAGCAGCGCAACAAACAACAACACAGCAGCAATAGTGAGATAAGGCATTTGTACACGGTGTG
>JAFBAF010000315.1 GCA_019247895.1 Parafilimonas sp.
AATTGCATTTGCACCACTCATTAATGGTGTATGCAAAACACTTGGCACACGGCCAATTACTTCAATGCCTAAAAAAATCATCAGTATTACAATGTAGATGTACTGCTGATTTTCGCTTATCCAGTTTAGCATAATTCAGGAATTTAGATTAGGAACTTGTAATTAGTTTGTTTATACGCAGTCTAATCATTTTCAAATTTTCAAATTTTCAAATTGGCTAATTAAACTTTTAACATGTCCATTTGTAATTGCGCCATCATGCACAATACAACAACCTGCAACAATATCATCATCAAAATTTAAATTGATGCTACCATCTTTTGTGATGATGAGTTGCAAAAAATTCAACACATTTTTGCCATACAGTTTGCTTGCATCGCCGGGCATTGTTGATGCAAGATTGCTGTTGCCAACAATTGTTACATTATTATATTGTATCGTTTGATTATTTTTTGTTTGCAATGTGTTGCCGCCGGTTGCTGCAGCCAAATCAATAATTACAGAACCAGGTTTCATTGCATTCAACATTTCATCTGAAATTAATATCGGCGCTTTCTTTCCCGGAATTTGTGCAGTGGTAATAACAATGTCTGCCTTTGCAATAGAGTCAGCAATCTTTTGCTGTTGCTTTTGTTTGTATTCTTCTGTTTGTTCAACCGCATAACCACCAGCTTTGGATGCATCAGCAGCGCCTTCCACTTCAATAAACTTTGCACCTAAACTCATCACTTCTTCTTTCACCGCAGGCCTTGTATCAAACACTTCGACAACAGCACCTAAACGTCTTGCTGTTGCAATTGCCTGCAAGCCTGCAACACCTGCACCAAGTATTAAAACTTTTGCCGGTGTTATGCTTCCTGCGGCTGTCATAAACATGGGAAAATATCGCGGATAAATATTAGCTGCTTCCAACACTGCTTTATAACCTGCAATGTTTGCCTGGCTGCTTAACACATCCATACTTTGTGCACGTGTTGAACGCGGAATCATATCCAAACTAAAAACGGTAATATTTTTTGCAGCCCATTGCTTCATCAAATCGTAATTGAACAAAGGTTGATAAACACCAATCAAAATTGTATTGGGTTTTAACTGCGCAACATCTTCATTACTTAAAATATTTATGGATAAAATAATTTGCGATGAAGAAAGAATTGCAGCACGCTCAGCAATATTTATATTCTTTATTTGATACAATTGATTGGAAGCGTAAGCTAAAGCGGCTGCATTATTTTCCGACTGAACTGTAATATTTTGTTTCGTGAGTGAAGCGGCTGCGTCTGGCAGCAGTGAAACTCTGGTTTCCGGTGCAGGTTCTTTTAGAATACCAATCGTCATGAGCAATGAGTTCAGGGCGAAACTATCAGCTTTTATTTTACTGGCAAAATTTCACACGCTGAGTTGTCAGAAACGTATAGTAAAATGTTCATTACTTTTTTGTTCTTTTCGAAAAAAAACTATACCGATAAAAAATAAGTCTATTGTCAATGTAACAGATGAATGTTGTTTAATTTCATTCCACGCTTCTTCCATTTCTTTGCTCCAGTGAATATCATCGAAGATCATAATAGTTGACGGAGTTGATTTGTTGAGCAGTTGATAAAAGTAGTTTAGCGTTGGTTCTTTGCGGTGATTGCCATCTATGAAAGCAAAGTTCATAGTTGATTGTTGAACAATTACTGCAGGAAGCGTTTCATCGAAATTTCCTTCCACAATTTTTATGTTTGAAAGCAGAAGTTGCTTGAAATTATTTCTTGCAACGGCCGCAACTTCGGTTGCTCCTTCCATTGTAATAATTTTTGCAGGAGGATTAGCGAACGATAAATATGAAGTGGTAATACCTAACGAAGTTCCTAATTCGAGAATAGCTTGTGGCTTATAATAATGTACAATACGAAATATTAGCTGACTATATTTTTTTGATTTGAGTGATGATTTTGCAATTGCAGATATCTTTCTTTTATTGTTCAACTGCATTCGGGAACCTGCACCAAAATCAGGAACATTTATTTCGGTATTATGAGTTTTTAATTTTTCTCTTAGTGATTCTATGAACCGAAAACAATCAAATTCTCTTTTATCATTTAACACCTGCGTTATAAAATCAAATACAAAAGGCGAATGCACACCATGACCATTTCCGTTTGAAGCGGTGAGCCAGTATTTAAAATATTTTAAAGCAAGTTGAGCAGAAGAATACATGTAGCAAATAACGAATGCAAAATTCAAAAGGCAAAATTCAAAACCAATAAATCAGAGATCAACAAATCACATCAGCCATTTTACTTCTTTCTCCACAACTGGAAGCTGTAATCGTAAGCATGTTTTTCATCTTTATAATGATCTTCATTTGAAACGAGCTTCCATTTTTTTTCGTCGATAACCGGGAAGAATGCATCGGCATCTTCAAAAACATGATGCACCCGCGTTATATAGATTTTATCCGCATCATCAATTGTTTGCTGGTAAACATGAGCGCCACCGATAATCATTAATTCTTTATAATCTTTTGCATTTGCAAAAAAATCTGCATCGCGAAAATTATCTACCACCACAACTCCATCTGCCTTAAAAAACTTTCCTGACGTTAATACAATATTCACTCTTCCATTCAATGGTTTGTTGCCTAATGCCTCAAATGTTTTTCTGCCCATCAGCACCGGCATCGCCCATGTAACATTTTTAAAAAATTTTAAATCGTTTGGCAAATGCCAAAGCAGTTGGTTGTTTTTGCCAATGGCGTTGTTTGTTGATGCGGCGA
>JAFBAF010000322.1 GCA_019247895.1 Parafilimonas sp.
TATAAAGAGATGGTGAATTTTTTTGTGCAGCAAAAAAAATTAAAGTCGAAAGATTTAAAAGATATTATTGAAATGATTGAAGACAAAAACAAAAAATAATTGTATGAACAATTTATTAGAATACATGTTGAAAGTGTCTGCATGTTATGCAGCAGCATATATTTTTTACTGGCTTGTATTAAGCCGGCTTACAAATTATAAAAGTAATCGCTTTTATTTATTGATTACTTCACTGTTTGCTTTTATAATTCCTTTGTTGCGAGTTGATCTTTTTATAAGTCCGGAAGCTATCAGCAACTCTTCATTTATAAATCATATTCCTGCAATCAACTTTACAGGAACTGAGTATGTGCCTGCTGAAAGTTCAACCGGTTTTTCAACTATAATTTTTTCTGTTTTTATTACCGGAAGTGTTATTTGTCTTGTTCATTTTATAATGCAGTTATTATCGTTTAAAAAAGTTACTGCCAATGCAAAATTTATAAGCGCTGTTTTTGATATAAGGCTTTATCATCTTGATTTGGATATAATGCCTTTTTCATTTGGTAATGCAGTGTATGTAAATCAAACAAATCATACGGCGGCAGAACTGGATGAAATCATCAAACATGAATCGGTGCATGTACACCAGCAACACACAATAGATGTCATACTGGCTGAAATTATTTGCATTGTAAACTGGTATAATCCTTTTGCATGGCTGATGAAAAATGCTATCAAACAAAATCTTGAATATTTAGCTGATGATACTTTTTTAAAATATGGCGCCGATAAAAAAAGCTATCAATATCTTTTATTAAAAGTTACAGGTTACTCACCGTTGCAAATTGTAAACAGCTTAAAAATTTCATCGCTTAAGCAAAGAATTTTTATGATGAACAAAACACGCACATCATCAAAACATTTATTGAAACTTTTGTTCGTTTTACCAGTTGTTGTATTTATGATGCTTGCCTTTAGAGATACAAACACAATGGCATCAAACGCTGCAACAAGTATGAAAGAAGGTAAACTAATGCTTGGCTGGCTTACTTATAAAATTGAAGATGCTAACATTAATAAGCTTGTAAAAGATGCACAGAACAAAAGTTTGCTAAGCGTTGGAAAATCGTTTGATCTTAATACAATCATGGATGAAAAAAACAGGATAAAATCATTGCTTGAAAAAAATGGTTACACAAATATTAATAGTCATGCAATAACATTCATGATTGATTCAACTTTTGAAAACAATCAATGTGCTATCGAAATTAATATCGACTTGAATCGTAAAACTATTTCTTCGAACAACCCAGGCAATCAAACAAAAGATAATACACTTATACAACCAGTACAAGATGATCGTTCAATTGCTCCAATAAATAAACAAACAGCAGAAAAAATTTAAACAGTATTTATATCATCAATAATTACTTCTTTAAAAAATAATAAATAAAGAAGCTGGTAAACTATTGTTCAATTGAAAGAAAATTTTACTCTATGAACGTCATGTCGAGGAACGAGACATCTCATGATCTAAGAGATTTCTCCTATCGTCGAAATGACGGCTTGATAACATCACACATGTAGTATTTCAATAATCATAGTACAAATAAAATTCATCAAATATGAATTTCAACCGGATCAATAACATTACGGGATGGGCAATCTGCACCTTTGCTTGTACAGTTTATATTCTTACAAGTGAAGCTGGTGGCAGCTTTTGGGACTGTGGTGAATTTGTGAGCAGTTGTTTCAAATTGCAAATTCCACATCCACCGGGTGCGCCATTGTTTGTAATGTTAGGCAGACTATTTATTGTGTTGTTTGGAAACAATCCGCTTACAGCGGCAAAAGCAGTGAATACAATGAGTGCATTGGCAAGTGGATTTACAATTCTTTTTTTATTCTGGACAATCACACATTTTGCAAAAAAAATTGTGCACCGACATACAACACAACCATTAACCAAATTACAAATATGGAGTATAATGGCTGCAGGATTTGTTGGCGCATTAGCAGGCACATTTACAGATTCATTTTGGTATAGCGCTGTTGAAGGTGAAGTATATGCAATGAGTTCTTTTTTTACTGCTATTGTTTTTTGGTGTGCATTAAAATGGGAACGTGTTGCAGATGAACCCGGCGCTGATAAATGGCTTGTATTAATTTGTTTGCTGATTGGTCTTTCAATTGGTGTACACCTGCTTTGTTTATTATGCATCCCGTCAATTGTATTGATCTATTATTTCAGAAGAAGAGCATCTTTTAATTATGCATCAATCAGAAAATATTTTATCCGGCTTGTTTTAATTGGCGGCGCTGTTGCCTGCATACTGGCAGTATTTGGTGCGCAGGCTGAGGCAGAACCGGAGAAAGGAATTCGTGCAGATAACACTGTTGCTGGTTTATTATTTCTTGCAACAATTTTTGCAGTTGGAATTTTATTTTTAATCGAACGTTTTAAAAAAAATCAAAAAGAATTATACGGCGGTGTGTATATTTTTTTAGTGTTTGGCATTTTGATTTTTGGTGTAATATTAAAAGGCGTTATTCAATATTCTATTAAAGCCGCTGGCGCTTTTGACATATTTTTTGTGAACAATCTCGGTCTTCCTTTTTTTACAGGCTTTGGTTTTTTCTTTTTGTTGATCGCTGTTGCGATTTGGTGGGGATTGCGTTTTGCAAAGCGAAAAAATCTTGCAACACTTCAACTTGGTTTATGGTGCATTGCATTTACATTGATTGGTTACAGTTCTTATCTCACAACTTTAATTCGCAGCAATGCTGATCCTTCAATTGATATGTTCAATGTTGATAATCCGCAGGCACTAGAAGGTTATTTGGGTCGTGATCAATATGGTGATTTCCCTTTATTGTATGGACAAACATTTAATGCTCAACCGGTAGATTATTCTGATGAAGGAACGAAGTATGAAAAAGGTGATCACAAATATATCACCGCAGGAAAAAATTTCGGTTATGTTTTCCAGCCAAAAGATAAAATGGTTTTTCCACGCATGTGGGATATGACGAATGATGAAAATCATGCAGACTATTATGCTTTCTTTTTAGGCATTGGAAAGAGCGAGGATGGAACGTATGAACGAAGCGCGACGTTCATGGAAAACATGCGTTACTTTTTAAGTTATCAAACATACTTCATGTACATCCGTTATTTCTTCTGGAATTTCAGCGGAAAACAAAATGATGTGCAGGGCGTGTTTACAGGAAATGTAAGAGATGGTAATTGGATAACAGGCATTCCGATTATTGATAATGCTTTGTATGGTGATCAAAAAATGATGCCTGATAGTTTGCAAAAAAGTAAAGGCCATAATGTAATGTACATGCTGCCTTTTATTCTTGGTATAATCGGTTTAATTTACCAGGCAAAAAGAAAAGGCAGTGATGCATTGATCAACACTTTGTTTTTTCTTTCAACAGGTTTTGCAATCGTTATTTATATCAATCAACCCGGCTATCAACCACGTGAACGTGATTATGCGTATGCAGGATCATTTTATGTATATGCAATCTGGATTGGATTATCAGTTTTATATTTTATTGAGCTTGCAACTGCATGGAATAAAAAATTATTGAAAGAAATTTTCATTAACGCTGCACTCATTAGTTTTTTATTAATGATATTTATTTTGATCGCGGGTTATGGTGCGCCTGCAGGAATTATTGTTGGCGTTTCAACATTTGCATTGATCGCATTAGTTGCTTATGCTGTTCCATACTTACTTAAATTTTTAAAAAACAGATCAGCCATACTTGTTGCTGCATTTATCATAACACTACTTGTTCCTGTTTTGATGGGAACGCAGGAATGGGATGATCATGATCGCCATAAAAAACAAATGTCGAGAGATATGGCAAGAGATTATTTGGAAAGCTGTGCACCAAATGCAATTCTCTTTACAATTGGAGATAATGATACTTATCCGTTATGGTATGCGCAGGAAGTAGAAGGCATTCGCCCTGATGTGCGCATTGTGATCACAACTTTGCTTGGAACTGACTGGATGATGAATGAATTAAAACATAAGGTAAATAACAGCGATCCTATTGATGTGATTTGGAATGCTGATCAATTCCAGGGCGATAAAAGAGATTATATTTTTTATCAGCCACAACCACAATTTCCCGATAATAAATATTACGATTTATACGACATGATGAAGAATTGGGTTGGCAGTGATGATCCTTCAACAATGGCAACAAGCAGTAGTGGTGAAGCAGTGCATACATTTCCTGTGCATAAACTTGCAGTGCCTGTTGATACGGCATTAGTGCGTACAAACGAAACCGTAAATGCAAATGACTCAGTTGTTGATGCCATGCGTTTTCAATTACCCAACAAAAACATGTTGCTGAAAAATGATCTCGCAATTCTCAACATTATTGCTGCGAATAAATGGAAACGGCCGATCTATTTTACAATGCCCTACAACAAATTGGGTTTTGAAAATTATTTACGTCGCGATGGTTTGGCATACAGGTTAGTGCCTGTGCTAAACTCGTCATCTAACACAAGCAAAATGTATAATCTTACGCTTGATAAAAACAAATGGGAATATGGTAATGCCAATCTGAGCAATGTATATTATGATGAAATAAACAGGTCGCAACTACTAAACATACGCCAGGCAGATGTTGCATTAGCTGATGACTTACTCAATGAAAATAAAATAACGGAGGCACGTACTGTATTGCAACATGATGATGCCATGATACTTGAAGAAAATTTACCTTATGGAATGACATCAGGTAACAACATGCACAACCGTATTTCATTGCAAATGCTTGATGCCTGTTATCGTTCAGGAGAAAATAAATTGGCTGCGAAAATTTCCTCCGCTGTGCAAAAAGATTTGTTGCAACAGCGACGGTATTATCAATCACTCGATGCAGATAAGCAAGCTAATATGCAATATGAAAATAACATTAATGATAACCTGATACAAGCTTTAGATGAAATGAGTAAACAATACAATAGTAAAGCGAATAAAAATTATTTGAAGTAGTTATTCAGCTAAGCAAGTTTATTTATAATTGCGCTTACTTTTCTCCTTTAGATCTTTCATACATTATAACCGCATGTTCAACTTCCGGCGTTGTATACCGATAACCGTAATGTGAATTTGATGTGATTAAAAAATGAGCGTTTTCCTTTCATTAAAACAATTTTATCACCAATTTTACCTCCGCTAAACTTTTCACTATGACGCCGCAACAAGTGCACGATCTGGTATTGAATAAAACGCATGAATATGTAAAGGACTTCAATTTTACAGGTTTCGAAGCCGTAATTTTTGATGATGTGTGTGAATCAATTGCAAAATCTAATACAACTGAAAATTTAACCCGCGACGGTATTATCCTTGCGGTTATAACCGCTTTTCAAACGAGTCAAGAAATAGCACGAAGAGCCATTAGTAGCTTATTAGGTGAAGTAAATACAGTAAGTCTGAATTATGGCCAACATGCATTTAAATTCAATAAAGATTCCATTTTTTAAGTGCTTATTTGCCGGTTGTTGCGTTTTCCGTAAGATCATAAGCAAGTCATAAATTCTCCGTCATTTATCGTTTGATTTAATACCAGGGTTACCATTTCTTTCTGCAAACAGCTATTCAGGCAAATTGGTAGTCAATTTTTGCATGAATATATCTTTACAATACTTGTGTTGAAAATTTGCGCAGGCTAAACAGGTTCTGCAACATCTTCCCTTTTATAATTTATATAACAGGCAATATAAACGATGCAAAACCTATAACGCTTAATCACTTTTTTGATATACTGCAGCGATTAGTGAAGCATCACATAAAATTATGCGCAGAAAATATATTAGATGAATTGTATATGCCAGATCGAACTTTTAGTTGAGATAAACAGTATATAATTATGAATTAAAACAGCATTTAAAAAAATGAAGAATAAGAAAGTTAAATTATTCAGCAATAAAAAACACGCAAGCCTAAACAACATTGCGGTTGTATATTGCTTCTTTATTCTATTAAATTAATTCATTTGCAATACACATATTTTGAAACCGTTCTTAAAGATTCAGCAAAACATTACACTTGCAATGTTTAAAAAAGTAATTCTGCTGGCCTTATTCATTCTTTTTTACACAATAACACATGCGCAGTATGGATGGATGATGGGTACATGGAAAAGCAGAAATGGAGCAGCAGCACTTTCCGGGAATATAACCAACACTATTCAGGTTGATAATGTTTCAGGCGAAAGTTTTACCGGCAGCAAAACAAGTGAAAGGAATGATGCCTCCCACGCAAAAATCACCATTTCAATAGCTGGATTCTTTAGAGGAAAAATATTGTATTTGCAGAATGGTTCGGTTGTACATAAAGAACCAGAGACCAGTCAATGGGACGATTGTTCTGCATGTACACAGGATAATAAATTAATTATAAGCCGGGACAGTATTGTGTTAATTAATAATATTTCAGGGTGTAATAACAAGTGTGATGAGCAAACTTTTTATTACAGGTTACTTTCTGAATTTGACAGTACCACGGAACGTGAACTCGTTGACAGATTTGGAAGGCCTTCGGACATAATTGGTTTCCAGCCATTCCATGCGAAAGAAGATAAACCAATTACCCCGAATGATAATAATGAAGAAGAAAAGAGGCGCCGGGATTCATTAGCCAATATTGAAAGAATAAAACAACAGGCAGATGATGATGTCCGGCTTGCGCAACAAAAAAAGCGGGAGCAGCAAATAGCCGATTCGCTCAATCTTGTAAAGCAGAAAGACCAGCAACGCATCAAAGATTCACTGGATAATGTAGCCAGGATAAGGCAACAACAAATAAATGATTCTGCGCTGCTTGCGCAACAAAAAAAGCGGCAGCAGGAAATAGCCGACTCGCTCAATCTTGTAAAGCAGAGAGAACAGCAACGCATCAAAGATTCACTGGATAATGTTGTCAGGATAAGGCAGCAACAAATAAATGATTCCACGCTGCTTGCTCAACAAAAAAAGCGGCAGCAGGAAATAGCCGACTCGCTTGATCTTGTTAATAAGAGAGAACAACAACGCATCAAGGATTCACTACAAAACGTGGCCGCAACAAACTTGCAAAAACAGCGAACAGCAGATTCGCTTCGTAATATACAGGCAAAAAAAAGGCAACAAGAAATCGCCGATTCTTTAGCAACAGCACGCAAGCAACAGTATAATGATTCTTTGCAAAAAGCAGCTTTGGCAACAGTTGATACACCCCGAAAAGACACGAGTCAATCTGGAAGCAAAGCACTCACATCCCGCACAAGCGTGTTGCTTGAAACTTATCACATTAATTCTCCTGATATTTTAATTGAACTGTTTGATAACGGAGAAATTGATGGAGACAGGGTTAGTGTATATCATAATAATACCATCATTGTAAGCAACCAGACGCTGGGCACAAAGCCTATTACATTGAACATTCATGCAAATGCAACCAACCGTGACCATGAATTTGTATTGGTGGCAGAAAACCTTGGAAGTATTCCGCCAAATTCTGCTTTAATGCGAATAACTGCAGGTAAACAGGTCTATAAATTAATGGTTAACACTGATATGAAAACGAATGCAAGGATTGTATTTTACTACGATGGAAATTAGATAACACGTGTAGTTTGTTTTGTATGCCAGATTGCTCAGCAAAGCATAAAACAAAGCTTACACGTCTTATATAAATACTTAGCTGACCGCGCCGCCTGGTCCCTGGTAATATGAAATAGTAATCAAGGTTAGTCGTACATCCACATGATTTTGTTAATTGCAAACATCCACAGCGTATGATGGAAAACGATTGGAATTTTAATATTCGACTGCTTCTGTTTCTGTTTGAGTTCAAAACCAATATTCAATTATCACTAATATAAACAAGTAATTAATGACAATAAGAAGCTTAATACAGATAGATTTCCATGCATGATTCTTTCCGTTTAAAAAAAATTTTAGTATTGTAGCCGCTGCTTTGGAAATTTTCCATTCATAAATAAAAAACGATTTAAAGCAGTTCTCTGAGAAAACTGGTTTAAATATTGTTATGCTTTTATCATACCCTTAAAGCAAAACTGTAAGCCTTTAAGACTGTTGCGGCCAATATTCACTAATACAATACATATGATACAATGTTTACCCGCAGGGAACAAAATTCCCTTTACCAAATGGTGGTGTTTAACCTTACTGATTTGCATGGTGCTCTGTTGCAATTCATTTGCATTGCATGCACAACAAACAATTACCGGAAGAGTAGCATCTAATGATACAGCATTATCTGGTGTTACTATACAGGTTAAAGGAACAAGAACAGCAACACAAACAGATCAAAATGGAAATTTCAGCATCAGTGCTTCGCCAACAAGCACACTGGTGTTTAGTTATGTTGGTTATGCAACGCAGGAAGTTGCTGTAAATAATCAAACTACAATTAATATAAACCTGCAGGCAACTGCTGGTGAAATGAATGAAGTAGTTGTTATAGGTTATCAAACCGTAAGAAGAAGAGATCTCACAGGTGCAACATCAGTTGTCAATACATCAAACTCCAATAAGATTATTGGCAATTCTGTTGCCGAACAATTGCAGGGGCAAACACCCGGTGTCATCGTAAGAACAGGCGGTGCGCCGGGGCAAAACGCAACAATAGAAATACGCGGCGTTGCAAGTTTTACTGATGCCAGCCCGCTGTATGTAATTGATGGCATGATGGCCGATGCTAATTCAACCGTGAACACTGATGATATTGCCAGTATTCAAATTTTAAAAGATGCTTCTGCAGCTGCAATCTATGGTTCACGTGCGGCCAATGGTGTTATAATCATCACAACAAAAAAAGGAAGATCAGGGCCGAGTCGCATTAATTTTTCTGCACGATATGGAATACAACAAATTCCTCATAAATGGGATGTGATGGATGCATCGCAATACTTGCAAACCGTAAAAACACAGTACGCAAATTCCGGTGTTGATTTACCGCAGGG
>JAFBAF010000085.1 GCA_019247895.1 Parafilimonas sp.
AACTACGGCATATTTTGTTCGATAGTGGTATATCCTGTAATTCCAAAAGGTCATATCATTTATCGCTTAATTCCAACAGCAGCACATACAAGTGAAGACATTGAAACAACATTAAATGCTTTCAGCGAAACAAAAGAAAAGCTGGATGCAGGTGCTTATAAAGTAGAAGACATTGTACACATGGCTGAAGCAAGATGATAGTAAAAACTTTGTTTGAAAACCTTCTCACAAAACGGGAAGGTTTTTTTATTTTTAAAAAATGAAACCAGTCTTCGTTTTTTTTCTACTTCTTGCCACAACAACAATTTTCTGCCAGGACAGGCTTACGGGCAAAACATTTGCCACACGTTCTGAAGTGATTGCGCAACATGCAATGGTTTGCACCAGCCATCCACTCTCAACACAGGTTGCAATTGATGTTTTAAAACATGGCGGCAATGCAATTGATGCAGCCATTGCAGCTAATGCTGTTTTAGGTGTTGTAGAACCTGAAATGAATGGAATTGGCGGAGATTTGTTTGCTATTGTGTATGATGCGAAAACAAAAAAATTGTATGGCTTAAATGCATCCGGTCATTCACCTTATTCGCTTACGCTTGATGAATTTAAAAAGAAAGGATTAATATCTGTTCCAACGTATGGCGTATTGCCGGTTTCTGTTCCTGGTTGTGTTGATGGCTGGTTTGCATTGCATGATAAGTTTGGTAAAATGAGCATGCAGCAAATTCTTGCACCAGCAATCGATTATGCACGCAATGGTTTTCCTGTTGCTGATGAATTAGCTTATGAATTTAAGATCACTCAACAAACAGTTTCCAACGATCAAAATTTTATCAATACATATTATATTGATGGAAAGCCGCCACAACGCGGAAATATTTTTAAGAATGTACAGTTAGCAAATACATTAAACAAGATTGCCGTTGGCGGAAGAGATGCTTTTTATAAAGGCGACATTGCAAAAGCAATTGATGCTTACATGAAAAAAAACCATGGCTACTTATCGTATAAAGATTTAGCTGATGATGCACCAACATGGGTTGATCCTGTATCAACAACCTATCGGGGTTATCGTGTTTGGGAATTGCCACCAAACGGGCAAGGAATTACTGTTTTAGAGATGCTGAATATTTTAGAAGGATTTGATTTCAGCAAGATAGATTTTGGAAGTGCGGAACATGTTCATTTGTTTGTTGAAGCAAAAAAACTCGCTTATGAAGATCGTGCAAAATATTACGCTGATCCTGGTTTTGCAAAAATTCCTGTTGATGAACTGATATTAAAAAAATATGCAGATGAAAGAAGGAAGCTCATCAACTTAACAAATGCTTCAACTAATTTTTCATCAGGCGATTCTTTACTAACAAACGGTGAAACAGTTTATTTAACTGTTGCAGATTCTGCAGGCAATATGATATCATTAATTCAAAGTAATTATTTAGCTTTTGGCAGCGGCATTGTTCCGGATAGTTTAGGTTTCGTGTTGCAAAACCGTGGCAGACTTTTTAATCTTGCTGAAGGTTTTAATAATACTTATGCTCCGCACAAAAGACCATTTCACACTATCATTCCTGCTTTTGTTACAAAGGATGATAAGCCTTATATGAGCTTTGGTGTAATGGGCGGTGCTTTTCAACCGCAAGGTCAAGTAGAAGTTCTAATGAACATGATTGATTTTGGAATGAATGAACAGGAAGCAGGCGATGCACCAAGAATAGATCACCAGGGATCTTCAGATCCTATCGGAATAAAGAGTGAAGGCGTTGGAACAATTTATCTTGAATCGGGGTTTTCTTTTGAAACTATAAGAACATTACTACAATGGGGCCATAAAGTAGCTTATCAATTACCGGGAAATTTTGGCGGCTATCAATGTATTCGTTATGATGCAGAACATAAAGTTTATTATGGTGCATCAGACGCAAGAAAAGATGGAATGGCCGCGGGATATTAATGCTTGTTGATTTATACATTGTTTATTGTAAATTTGTTTCCGCGGTAAATACATGCACGACTAAAATTAATATAAGTTTGTGAGCACTAACCTTAACTTCTCAGCCTGGCTTTACCTGTTTAAGCACCGGATATAATAAACACAGCCCAATTTAAGCACACTATCAATTAACACAACAAGCTAACCTGTTATGGGCGAGAAAGGCCTATATAATCCTGTTGTTCGCAGAATTGTTACTATCATTTTTATGTTAGCAATACTAAGTGGCTTTCTTGCCATTTATTACTTTACCTATCTTCCACAGGAACACGCATATTATAATCAAAGAGCATTTAGAATTCTGCATCGGGTGGCAGAAAATTTTAACCAGCGTTTAGGCACGTTCGAAATACTTACTAAAAGTTACAAGTATCAAACAAAAAAAGATGCAACCGTTCACATCTGGGATTACCAAGAACATAAAAAAGGCAAATCATATAATAGAAAGGATTCTTTAAGCGATATCACACATCTTGATACAATGTTTTTGAATTCATTCAGGGGAAATGTTTCTAAAGACATTTCTTTAATAAATTACCAGGCTTATATAAAAAGTGATTCAATTTTTTTCAGAGCTTACGATTCATTTAAAAACAAAAAAGATTCTTCCAAAAGATCATTTAATATAACCGTTAGAAAAAGCGTGGCAGATATAATTGAGCCCGTAATTTCTGTTCACACAGATGTTTTCGAATCTTTTCTTTTAATAAAACAAACTGAAATAAATAACACTCAATCAAGCGCAATAGTATATGAAAGCAATAATTTGAATATCACCAACATTAAGACCGATTCACTTTTTAAAAACAAACAAATTGAAAGCCCTGTTATTAACGATTTTGAGATAGAAGGTATACAATATAAAATGTACATGCTTCCATTTAAAGTGTCTTTTGACTCAAGTACATTTATAATAGCGGGAGTTATGTCAGCTGATACTTTTCAAAGTCAATCTGAAAGCGTTCCGGTTGATTTGCTGTTAACTGTATGTTTTGTATTGATAATATTATTGCTTGCTTTACCATTTTTAAAAATCTTTTATTTAAGCCCCGAAGAAAATATAAAGATCAATGACATAAGAACGCTGATAGTTGTAATTTTTATTATTCCTTTTTTTGTAACATTAGTAAGTTCAGGTATCTGGCTGTCGTTATTTGCTGATTCTTTTAGTACAAATGTTTTGTCATCTCTCCAGGATGATATTAAAAAGAATTTTTACCAGGAGATACAGGATAATATTGCGCAGCTAAACGACTATAAAAAAATTTTCAGCAAGAAAGATTCTTCTGCGGATAATAATAAAATTAACTTCCACATTCAGCGCATGGCTGAATTAGATACACTTAGGCTAAAGCCAAAATATACTTCGAAAGATTCATCGTTTGATATAAAAGACGTCATCTTTTATCCTGCTCAATATAAAAATTTTGTAAATCTCCATTGGATGAATGATAGCGGGTATGATATCGCTTCATGGAATTTTAACAGCAAACTGCCGCCCGGTTATTTTGATGTAAGTGATCGTGCTTATTTCAGAGATATGAAATACGGGAAAGGTTATACTTTGCCCAATTCAAACGACACCTTTAGTATTACCCCTGTTCTTTCGCGTTTAACAGGCGATTATATGATTAATCTTGCTATGCGCGACACTACAAAGTTTATTAAAGGAAAGAAGGCTGTATCGGCTATAGCTTTTGGGCTTTCTGAAAAAATGTATTCGATATACAATACAATTATACCTAATGGATTTGGATATTGTATAATAAATGAACAGGGACTTATTTTAAGCCATTCAGATACGGGAAGAAACTTGCAGGAAAATTTTTTTGAAGAAGTTGATGATAGCTTTGCTGTACGTAATGTAATTGCCCGAAGGGATTCTGCATATATACCAGACATAACATTGTACGAGCAACCGGCAAAAATGATAATAAGACCTTTACAGGGTTTGCCTTGCTACCTTATTACTTATTATAATAAGCGCGGCGATTATTTATTCATCTTTCATATACTGGCATTTGTTTTTGTATGCGAAGCAGCATTGCTGCTGTTTGTTTCTCTATTCTCATATTTTATGATGCTGAACAGCAAGAAAAATTCCAAGCTATCATTTTCGTCGGGAACACTGATTTGGTTAAGACCTTCTGCTGATAAAAAACATTTTTATATAAAAAACTCTGTTCAGCTTATTACATGTATTGTTATTCCGTTTTTGATCTCTTTATTTTTTTCAGGAAATAGTTATTACCTGTACACGCTTAATGAAGGGTTGTTATTACCATTATTTGCTGTTACAGGTTATTATATTGTAAAAAGATCGAAAGTTTTTTTTGAAAAAAATAATTTTAAAGATGGTTTTAAATGGCAACATGTTATTAATCTTTTAAGTGTATTAAAAAATATACTGCTAATGTATATTTTATCAATTGCAGTATTTTTATTACTTCAAAATGTGCTTTTTTTCAATGAGAATTGCGGGCCGCAAACCGATTTAAAAGCGGCCATATGGGTTTTAATTATTTTAATGCCCTGCGTTATAACAATAATTGCAGCAACTACATTCAACCAAAAGGTATCACAACATGCAACCAGCGATAGAAGTTATCTTGTGCATTTTATAATTTCATTATTACTCGCAGTTACAGTGGTAAGTCTTATTCCTGCAATTATTTTTACCAGCTATGCATTTCATGAAGAAAAAACACTGCGCTTACAAACATTTCAAATTGATCTCGCTAAAAAGATACAGCAAAGAAGAAACGAGGTAAATAAGAAAGCGTGGCAAACAAAAATAAGTATTGCACCATTATCGGATACTGCTAATACATATTTAAAGCAACTGAAGTTTGAACCGGGCAAAGGCATTTACCTGCTTAGCTCTGATGATTATATTGACACGCTTCATAATTTTAATGATACGCTTAAAAGCGAAGAAAATTGTTTGCCATTTTACAAGTTTGTTACAAAATTTTTATTCCTGCCACATGATCATGCTGAATTTTACGATGATTTAAGCCATGATATTTATTATAAATGGTTTTATAATAATGGACTCTGTAAAGGCGATAACTTAAAAAGCAACGGTGAAATTTTCCAGGATACATTGCTTGATAGCTCCAGAAACATTCCTGCAAATTTAAAAGAACAGGTTAAAGCAGGTAAAAAAGATTGCTTGTTTCTATATTATAAAAACACCAATGACACTAAAACACCCGGAAACTTTTACCTGGCTTTTATATATGACCACTCTTATCTTTTTAAAAAACTCACAGAAAATTATACCGGCTTATTATTATTGCTGGCATTGATTGTTTTAATGTATACTTTTTATAAAATAATTTACGCTGTGTGTATAAGGGTTTTCCTGATAGGTTTTTTTGAAGATGTAAACACCAATATTTCTGACGGGCCGGACATAGAATTGAAGAGGCAAATCTATCGAAAACCGACCCTTGAATCAGAAATAAGAACAATGTTAGGCATACATAACAAACAACTGAATTTTGCAGTTATACGTGAAAAGGAAGATGAGAAAATGAGTGACGATGATGATGGCGATGGCTATATTGTTGAAATGCATATTACATTGTCAGATGTGTATGAAGGCTTATGGAATACTTGTACCGAAGAGCAGAAATACACTTTGTATGATTTTGCAACGGATGGTTTTACGAACTATAAAAAAGTTTTGACATTACACCAACTTTATAAAGCAGGATTGATCGTTAAAGAAAAAGATGGTAACATAACATTATTTACAAAAAGCTTCCGCAATTTTCTTTTGACAAAGCAAGCATCCCCGGAAATAAAAAAATTAAGCAAGCAAGGTAAGAGTGGTTCATGGGGCAGTTTGCGAACAATATTTTATATTGTTTTAATCGCAGTGGCTATATTTATTTTTTTATCACAGGAAGAAGCTTCGAAAAGATTAATTACGATCGTTACATCGTTAGGCGCGTTATTGCCGGCTATGTTAAAACTTTTTGATAAAAGTTCTTTAGGTACGTCTGCTCCAGGTAAAGGCAATGAATGACATTAAGTAAAAAACAGGTCCACAATTTAATCGCATGAAAGCGACGCTTTTTACTTTAAACAAATAGATTTTTTTAAGTAGAAAGGCTATTTAATTTTTCTAAGTATTGCTGAATAAATTCCTGTTTACTTTTTACTCTGTACTGCATAATAAATCGCGGATGCGCAACTGTTTCAATTTTAGTGAACCAATTATATGTTGCATTTAATTTTTGCAGGTATTTAAAATTCTCTCCTTCACCAATACAAAAGCAAACGTCAGTATTTAAGCCAAATGCAATTTGCTTATTCATACAATCAACGATAAATGGCTGGATTTTTTCAAGTAATAATTTATCGTCATAATAATTCAAATTCTTTTCATGTTTTACAAAACCCAGCGGGCTCATTGCTGAAAAATAAAATTGTTTATAAAATAGTGAAGTACCACCAAATGCTTCAATCATATCATAAATAAAAACAGAAGATAATTCCTGCTTTTTTTGATAATCATTTTTAATACTGCAAATTTTTTCCAAACGAATAGGGTCAGTAAATGGAATACCTGTAACGCCGCCGCCAAATCTTCCCGGGTTAATTCCTATTAACGCATGTCGTTTTTTGTTATCGTTATAATATTTTTTATAGAATGATGTGCAAACTTGTTGCACATCTTTGCGTTGATGTGCATTCAACACTTCAACATCTTTCGGAAGCTTAAATGGAATTTTTAAATTGAATAAAAAATCAAGAATGCGTTCGGCAAAATTCATCAGCAAATAAAATACTATTTACAGCATTAATAAAAATGCACGCAGATAGCAATTTATATTTATAAGAAGCTTATAATTCAGCTACAACCTGTGTGTAGTTCGTGTCAGTTAAAATAGTAAGCAATTGATCTTTCACTTTTACAATATGCATTACTAATTTAGATTCTTTGCAGGAACGTAAAAATTCTATAACCTCGGTAAAATGAGGATTGTCTGTTCCCTTTTCTTCCCTGTGTGATTCGTTTCTTAATTGAAATAGCTTCAATAGTTTTTTAGTTTCCTGTGGGGTAGATTCTATATACTCTTTAATGTCTTTAAAATCTTCAGCCAGTTTTCTAAAAAATTTTTGATAATAGATTTTTGAAAGTCTTTCTAAAGTTGTAACAGACATATGCAATAATTTTCTTGTGAATAAAACCTAGCAATTGATTAGAAAGCGGCAAGATATATTTTATCTTATACTGTTAATATAAATTTTTCCACATAACAATATACACTCCTAATCTTCACCCTCTAATCGTGCAAGTTCACCTTCATCTAAATCATCACCCGGATCTGGAGGTGGTGTAAGATCAAGGTCTTTTTCTATATCAGCTTCAGCAGCTTTTTCAGCTGCCTTTGTGTCGTTGGAAGTTTGTACTTGTTTTACAAGCTCTTTATCTTTTTCAAGTTTCTTATCCATACTTCACTATTATAAATAATCATGCCGATTAATGCGCTTCCAGCCAATTAGAACCAATTCCTAATTCAGCTTCAACAGGAACATCGCACGGCAAAGGCAATGCAGATTTCATATTGTTTAAGATTAATGGTTGCAATACATCTAATTCTTCAGGCACCGCATCAAACACTAACTCATCATGCACTTGCATTATCATTTTACTTTTTAAATTTTCTTTACACATCGCATCATGAATTTTGATCATCGCCATTTTTATCATGTCTGCAGCGGTTCCTTGAATTGGTGAATTAATTGCATTTCTTTCTGCATAACCACGCACAGTAAAATTGTTTGAGTTGATATCTTTCAGCCAACGCTTTCTGCCCATTAGTGTTTGCACATATCCATGTTCACGACAAAAATTTATCATGTTATCCATGTACTTTGTAATGCCGCTGAATTCTTTCTTATAATTATCAATAATTTCTTTTGCCTCTGTTCTGCTGATGCCCAAATTATCAGCCAACCCAAACGCACCTTGACCATAAATAATTCCAAAGTTTACACTCTTAGATTTATAGCGCATTTCTTTTGTTACATCTTTTGCATCAACATTAAAAACTTTTGCTGCTGTTGCCGTATGAATGTCTGCATTATTTTTAAATGCATTGCACATATTTTCATCACCACTTATTGCTGCAACAATTCTTAATTCGATCTGCGAATAATCTGCGCTGATAATAACATTGCCCGGCCGCGGAATAAACGCTTTACGAATTTCTTTTCCGCGTTCTGTTCTGATTGGAATATTTTGAAGATTTGGATTATTGCTTGCCAATCTTCCAGTAACGGCAACTGCTTGTCCGTATGTTGTGTGAACGCGTCCTGTTTTTTTATTGATCAGTAAGGGCAATGCATCAACATACGTCGATTTTAATTTTGTTAGTTGGCGATACGCTAAAATATCTGCAACAATTGGATTGTTTACAGCAAGTTTCATCAGCACATCTTCGCCTGTTGCATATTGACCGCTTTTCGTTTTTCTTGTTGAAGATGCTGACGCATTCAACTTCAGTTTATCGAACAACACTTCACCCAATTGTTTTGGTGAACCGATATTGAACTTAACACCAGCACCTGCATATACAGCTTGCTCAGCTTGATATGCCTCACGTTCTAATTCTTTTGAATAATTAAGAAGAAAAGAAACATCAATCATCACACCTTCATATTCCATATCCGTCAACACTTTTAACAACGGATTTTCTACTTCATAAAAAACGCGTTCAACATCTTTTGTTTTTAATAAAGGATGCAATTGATGTTTTAACTGCAAAGTGATGTCTGCATCTTCAGCTGCATAATCTTTTAATTTTTCAATCTCTACATCACGCATGGTTCCCTGTTGTTTTCCTTTTTTACCAATCAATTCTTCAATATGAACAGGCTCATAACTTAAAAATTGTGCGCTCAGCAAATCCATGCTGCGCTTACCATCAGGCTCAACAACATAGTGTGCAAGCATTGTATCATATACTGCGCCTTTTATTTCGCGGTTGTACCATTTCAACACAAGCAAATCATATTTCAAATTATGACCGATCCACGTAAGATTTGGATTATCAAACAACGGTTTTAACAGCTCAAGCAAATTACATGTTGCTTCATACTCTGATGTGCAGGTAACAAAATATGCTTCACCGGGTTTGTAAGAAAAACTCATTCCAACCAGTTCTGCATCATTTGCATCAATGCCGGTTGTTTCTGTATCAAAACAAATTTCTGTTTGCTGATTCAATATCTCAACCAATTCTTTTATCTTCTTTTCATCATCAATTAAAGTATAAGTATGTGTTGTGTTGTTAATGTTCTTTGATGCTGTCAAACCTTTATCATCAATCTCGTTGTCTTCCGTTTTTTCAATGATGGTTCTCGCTGCTGCGCTTTCAATCGCATTGCCAAATAAATCGGTTTGAACACCAACAGGCGCTCCGCCAAACACATTGAAATCATCACCTAAAATTCTTTTGCCAAGTGTTTTAAATTCAAGCTCGGTAAAAATTTCGATCAATGCAGGTTTGTTCCATTCTTTCAAACAAAACGATTCCTCATGAAATTGTGTTGGAACATTTGTGTTAATGGTCGCTAACTTCTTGCTCATTATTGCTGAATCTTTTCCCGCAACAATTTTTTGCCCTAATGCACCTTTTATTGTTGAAGCATTCGCAACCACATTTTCAACATTCCCATATTCTTTTAAGAGCTTTGCAGCAGTCTTTTCTCCCACACCAACTATACCCGGAATATTATCCACCGCATCACCCATCAAACCTAAAATATCAATCACCTGGCTTACATCTTTTATATCCCATTTTGCGCAAACTTCTGCGGGACCCATTATTTCAACACTGCTGCCTTGATATCCCGGTTTATAAATCTTCACGCCATCACGAACCAACTGTCCATAATCTTTATCAGGCGTAACCATGAACACTTCATAACCCGCATCATGCGCCTGCCATGCTAAAGTGCCAATCACATCATCGGCTTCATAACCGGAAACGCCGATGCAAGGAATATTAAAGCCTTCAATAATTCTTTTTATATCTGGAATTGCAGCCATTAGATCTTCCGGCGTTTCCTGCCTGTTCGCTTTGTAATCAGCAAAGTCTGTATGACGCTCTGTTGCGCCTTCCACATCAAAACACACTGCGAGATGTGTTGGTTTTTCTTTATTAATCAGATCAATTAACGTATTTGTAAAACCAAATTGTGCATTGGTGTTTTTTCCTTTTGATGTAATGCGCGGATTGCGAATCAATGCGTAATAAGCACGGAATATAAGCGCATAAGCATCTAATAAAAACAAGCGTTTCTCCATCGTGCTAAGATAACCCCCCATCCCCTAAAGGGGAGCAAAATTTTTTATAGGTTTTAAATCAAGAGTCTAAAAAATTTTCCTGCTGTTTATACGCTGTTTAGAATTTTAAACTCTTAAGCAAATCATTCATATATGTTTGCATTTTGCAGTAATTTCACCGCGAAATTTTTTATTCTAATCAACAATTATGGCTGAAAAAATATTAATGCCCCGTTTAAGCGATACCATGACTGAAGGCGTAATTGCTGCCTGGCACAAAAACGTTGGCGATCCCGTAAAAAAAGGAGATTTGCTTGCAGAGATAGAAACCGATAAAGCAACAATGGAACTGGAAAGTTATAAGGATGGTGTGTTGTTGCATCGTGGTGCAGAACAGGGCGGAAAATTGCAGGTAAATGATTTATTGGCAATTGTTGGCGATAAGGGCGAAGATGTGAGTAGTTTGGTTGGAGGAAATGGCGCTGCAAAGAAATCGGAAGATAAAAATTCGAACCCCGAAAAACAGCAACCAAAACAGGATAAAAAATCTGAAAACAAAAGTGAGGAAATACCAAATAATAAACCTGTAACCAGTGAACAACAACCTGCCGCTGGTGTTGATATTTCTAAAATGGAAGAAGTTGTATTAATGCCGCGTTTAAGTGATACAATGACGGAAGGCGTGATTGCATCATGGCAAAAGAATGTTGGCGATGATGTGAAGAAAGGAGATATTCTCGCCGAAATAGAAACGGATAAAGCAACGATGGAGCTGGAAAGTTATAAAGATGGCAAGCTGTTATATCAGGGTGCGAAACAAGGCGAAAAAATTGCAGTAAATGAACTGCTTGCTATAATTGGCAGAGAAGGTTTCGATGTAAGTAAGGTTGTTGCTGCTGCAAAAGGTGGCGCTGGCCAAACACAAGAACCTGTTGCAAAAGATAATATTGACCAACAAAAAGCAGAAGGAGATGTTTCGCAAACACAATCAAGCGGGGTGCCGCAGCAAACTGTAGAAAAGCAACCTGCGCAGCCTCAACAAGAAGTAGTGAATGAAGGAAGAATTTTTGCTTCTCCGCTTGCCAAAAAATTAGCAGAAGAAAAAGGTATTGATTTGAAATACGTGAAAGGCACTGGTGATAACGGCAGAATAACAAAGAACGATATTGATAATTATAAACAGTCAACGGTCAACCGTCCACAGTCAACAGTTGGTGGTGAACAAAAGCAAGAAGTTTCATCAACTCAACCGATACAAAAAACGCAACCTGTTACTTACTCCCCTTCAGGGGTTGGAGGCACAGAAGATTTCGAGGAAGTTCCTGTTTCACAAATGCGTAAAACTATTGCGAGAAGATTGGCTGAAAGCATGTTTACGGCGCCGCATTTTTATTTAACGATGAGCATTGATATGGATGCATGTGTTGAAGCGCGTAAAAAATTAAATGAAAAGAGCCCGGTTAAAATAAGTTTTAATGATATTGTTTTGAAAGCAGTTGCCGTTGCATTGAAACAACATCCAAAAGTTAACAGCAGTTGGCTTGGCGAAAAAATCCGCATTAATCATCATGTAAATATTGGTGTGGCAGTTGCGGTTGAAGAAGGTTTGCTTGTTCCCGTTGTTCGTTTTGCAGATATAAAAACATTAAGCCAGATTGCGACAGAAGTAAAAATATTAGCAGATAAAGCAAAGACAAAAAAATTACAACCGGCAGAGTGGGAGGGAAGCACATTTACAATTTCAAATCTTGGAATGTTTGGTATTGATGAATTTACTGCGATTATAAATCCGCC
>JAFBAF010000122.1 GCA_019247895.1 Parafilimonas sp.
ATGGATCGAAGAAGTCAACAAACTTGGCCGCGAAAAACAAAAGCAATTTATTTTATATTTTATTCATTTATTACAGCAAAGCATTCGTATTCGTTTTGCCGGCGACAGCCTTTCAATTGCAGATTCCGAAAAAGATTTTGCCAATCGTTTAAACAAAATTGCCTCCGTAAATCATCAGCAGGCAATCATCGAAGAGCTCAATAAAGCCGTGTATTATATAGAGCGCAATGCCAATGCTAAAATGTTATTTCATGCGCTCACAATCAAATTCTATCACGTCATTAAAAACAATGCCTTAATTTTGACGGATTAACGCTGTAAAATTTTGCAGCATGTGAAGAGTGATTTTTGGTGACCAGCAGCAAAGCAAGTGGCATCGTTCCTTGCGTCGCAACACTTCGGCTGACGATATATTATCAGCTGAAGTATTAAAAGCAAAGTGATTTTTCGAAATATAAACGGTTTAAATCTTTGAAAACCTGTTCGAACATAAACACATAAGCTCAATTACACTACTGCAGTTGCAGTGGTGCGACGCAACCGTGCTTTATAGCCTTACTTAGCTGGTATCCCAACATTTCTTCTTCTCAACTTTTTATTGATTTTAATTTTTTGCAATGGGTTGTGGAAGTTGCGGAACAAAACCAGGTGGATGTAAAAGTAATGGCAGTTGCAATACAGGCAGTTGTAATCGCATGAATGTGCATGACTGGCTTTGGAACCTGCCGATTAGTGATGTTGATAGCGCTTGTAAAGTTGTTGAAGTAAGCTTTAACCAGGGCAGCCGTAAGGATTATTATCGCAATGCAAGCTTGCAATATTTCGAGAAAGGCGACATGGTTACGGTTGAAGGCACAAACGGTTTTGATGTGGGTGAAGTGAGTTTAACCGGCGAATTGGTCAGGCTTCAATTAAAAAAGAAAAATATCAGCGAATTTGGCATTGATATGAAAAAGATCTTGCGTTTAAGCAATGAAAAAGATCTTGAACTTTTTGAAAAAAATAAAGCCCGGGAACGTGATGCTTTAACTACAAGCCGCGTTATTGCAAAGCGCTTGAATCTTGACATGAAGCTGATTGAAGTGGAGATTCAGGCAGATGGCAAAAAAGCAACTTTTTATTATACCGCAGATGACCGAGTAGATTTTCGTGAATTGATTAGGCAGTATGCCGGCGAGTTCAAACTAAAAATTGAAATGCGGCAGGTTGGTATTCGCCAGGGCGCTGCAAAAGTTGGCGGCATTGGCAGTTGCGGAAGAGAATTATGTTGTGCAACCTGGCTTACCGATTTTAAAAGTGTTACTACAACGGCGGCTCGTTATCAAAACTTATCAATTAATCAAACAAAATTGAGCGGGCAATGCGGCCGCTTAAAATGTTGTTTGAATTATGAACTGGATACTTATTTAGATGCGTTACAAGGTTTTCCTGATAATGCTGATACCTTGGAAACAGCAAAAGGTTTGGCTGTTTTGATTAAGAAAGACATTTTTAAAAATTTGATGTGGTATATTATACAAGGCGGGGCGAAACATTATCCGTTAACCATTCGCCGTGTAAAAGAAATTAAGCAGCAAAATGCAAGAGGGATTAAAGTTGACGATTTGCAACCGGTTGAACTTAATCCCAATAAAGAAACAGAACATAGTTTTGTTGAGTTGGTTGGTCATCTCACTTTAGGCAATCTTGAAAAAACAACGCAACGCAATAGAGAAAAGCAACGCCAGGAAAAGAAGAAAGAGATTGTAAAACGGCCACAGCAACAACAAAATATTCCGCAGCAAAATCAAAATAGACCTAAGCAACAAGCGCCGCAACAGCAGCAAAGGCCGCAGCAACAAAAACCTGCGCCTAACCAGCAGCAAAATCGTCCGCCGCAAAATCAGAATAAACCACCGCAGCAGAGCGACAATAAAAATAATCCGCCGCAAAAAGGGAGATAGTTAATCTTTATTTGCTCTTATCAAGCTATCTTCTAAAAGATTATTCTTTTTATAAGAACGCAATTCTTTACGCAGTTCTTTACTGTTTTTATTTGTGCATTTATAAAGTTGTGTAAGCTTAGGTTTACCGGCATCAACCCATGCAGAATACCAAAAGTCTGCAACCATATCCGAACAATAATTTAATTGATCATTTATAGTTGATGATAACGCAGTTGCATACTGCTTTGCAAATTCATTAGAATAAACTTTTGTCATTTTACCATAGTACATCTTCGAGATATACTTCGAACTATCTGGAAAGTTTTCAGCTACTTCTTGTTCCTTCATAAACATTTCTGGTAATAAAGCATGCGCTCTTCGCAAAGCAGTCCAAACTACTTCTTCTTTATTCTTTACATAAGTTGTTTTATGTTTTGAAAGCAGATTATAATTACTTAATTCTAATTCAGGAATTGTTGATTCCCACAACGCATGCAAACCTTTTTGGTCTGTTAACTGACCATCATAATTATTGGTTGTATGCAATGGCACATTTGCATCTTCAATATAATGCGCTAAATCATCAGCATAAAAAATTATGCTATCGCTGTTTGTATGCTTAAAAGCATTTACCAAAGAATCGTACTCAATTAAAATTTGATAAGGCACATAACCGTATTTTTTTAAAGTATCCAGCGAATATTTTAAAACGGCTGTTTGCAAATTATGCGGCATTGTTAGCATAGCGCCATTACCATAATTTTCTATATCAATAAAATGTTTAGCCGCTTCTGTTTTATCTGTGTTACGGCGTTTATCGGGGCGAATTGCATTTGATGTTAATGAATCAATATTTGCAAAGAAAAATTTGCGCAGGGGGTTGGGCAAATTGTAAACAGCTAATTGAGTTGCAGTTTCGTGTACATAAAATCCCCAGCTGGAAAGCGAAACAACAATAATAAAGCAGGAAATAAATATTAGGATTCGTGACAAAAAGTTTTTCATATTGAATAAACTGCAAAGGTATTTCTATAAAAGCGATTGAATTAAATAAATGGAAGCCTGATTTAAGTTCTGCGTAACAATAATCAGTTAAACACAACGTATTTTTGCCGGCCATGAATGAAGCGCCGCAGAAATATGAAGTTGTGATTGGTTTGGAAGTGCATGCACGGCTTTCAACAAAAAGCAAATTGTTTAGCAGCGATGCCAACAGTTATGGCGCTGCGCCAAATGAAAATGTTGGTGTTATAACATTAGCTCATCCCGGTACGTTACCTAAAACAAATAAGAAAGCAATTGAATATGCCGTGATGATGGGCATTGCCTGCAACTGCACCATCAATCAGAAAAATTACTTTGCGCGCAAACACTATTTCTATCCGGATTTACCAAAAGGTTTTCAAACATCACAACACACAGTTCCAATTTGCGGCAATGGTTATGTAACAATTAAAACATCTAATGGTGAACGAAATATAAGACTGGATCACATACATCTTGAAGAAGATGCCGGCAAAAGCATTCACGATATGGATGACAATTACAGTTTTATTGATTTAAATCGTGCAGGCACTCCATTAATTGAAATTGTTACAGAACCTGATATGCATTCTGCTGAAGAAGCAGGCTTATTTGTTACTGAATTAAGAAAACTTGTGCGATGGATAAACATTTGTGATGGCAATATGGAAGAAGGAAGTATGCGTTGCGATGCAAATGTTTCATTGCGATTAAAAGGTGAAACAAAACTGGGGACAAAAGTTGAAGTGAAAAACCTGAATTCAATTCGCAATGTTAGGAAAGCAATTGAATTTGAAATTGAACGTATGATTGATTTGCTTGAAAAAGGTGAAAGGATTTATCAGCAAACAAGAAGTTTTGATGCAGGTAATGATACAACGTTTGCTATTCGTGAAAAAGAAGAAGCAAATGATTATCGTTATTTCCCGGAACCAGATCTGCCGCCTTTGAATTTAAGCGACGATTATCTCAACAGCATAAAAAATAGCTTGCCTGCACTGCCGCAACAATTACTAAAAAAATATCAAAGTGAATTTGGATTGAACGAATATGATGCGTCGCAATTAACCTTAGACAAAGAAATCGCAGACTACTTTGAATCTGTTATTCAGCATACAAAAAATTATAAAGCAGTTGCAAACTGGATCAATGGTCCGATAAAACAATTGATAAATGATTCCCCGGTTTCCATAAATGAAATTCCTGCAAACAAGCTGGCAGAAATAATTGCAATCGTTGATAAAGATGAAGTGAGTTTTTCAAATGCATCATCAAAATTATTGCCCGCAATTATTAAAGACAATTCAATCAGGATTGAACATTTGGCAACACAGCTTAACATCGTTCAAACAAAAAATACAGATGAATTGAAAGAATGGGTAACTATTGTGTTGAATAAAATGCCTGATAAAGTTTTGGAATATAAAAAGGGAAAAAAAGGTTTAATGGGTTTGTTTGTTGGCGAGGTAAAAAAATTAAGCAAAGGAAAAGCCGATCTTAAAACAGTAACGCAATTACTTGAGCAGGAATTGAATTAATATATAAAACTATACAATGAAATATTTAGTATATGCCGCTTTAACAATGTTTGCACTTACATCATGCAAAAATGAAAACGGCAGTTTTAGCGTAAGCGGAAAAATTATAAAAGCGCCTTCTGATTCTGTTTTCCTTGAAGAGCTTTCTTACACTTCAGGTGATTCGAAAATTATTGATTCTGAAAAAATAAACTCTGACGGAAGTTATAAGCTAAAGGGGATTTCGCCGCAACAAAATTTATTTATTATTGGCTTTAGAAATAACCCGTCAATCATCTTAGTTAATGATGCAAGCGATATCAAAATAAATTTTGATCCAAACGGCTTTAAATATCCTGAAGTTAGTGGTTCAGACGCGACAAGTGAATTGTACTCATTCATTAAAGGATTTCGCCGTTCTGATTCAATGTTGTCCATAACTTATTTTCAGCTGGATTCTATTGGTAAAGAAAGTTCACCGGATACATTGCTCGCTAAAAATTTACAGCAAGATTATACAAATGAACTAAGCGATCTTAGTGCACTTATCGGCAACTTTATAAACAAATCAAAAAACCCTGCCGCAATTTGTTTCGTTATTGATCGTGCCAAAAGCGTGATTGCGCCTGAAGAACTAAGCACGCTTGTTCAGAATGCATCAAAACGTTTTCCGAATCATACAGGTATCGCTGCATTTAAAACTGCACTTACACAACAGCAACAAGCAAGAGAAAATCCGTATGCTAATTATGCTTTGCTTAATCAACAGGCGCCGGATCTTACAATGCCAGATGCTGACGGAAAAAACATTAGCATTAGCGACTTTAAAGGTAAATATTTATTGGTTGATTTTTGGGCAAGCTGGTGCGGACCTTGCCGTACAGAAAATCCAAATGTAGTTGCTACTTACAATAAATTTAAGGATAAGAATTTTAGTATTCTTGGTGTTAGTTTAGATCAAGACAAACAAAATTGGATTGATGCGATTAAAAAGGATGGTTTAAGCTGGAACCAAATGAGTGATCTTAAGTATTGGGAAAGTGCCGCCGTTTCTGCGTATCAAATTCAAGGTATCCCTTTCAATGTGTTGCTCGATCCCTCAGGAAAAATTATTGCAGTAGGCTTGCGTGGCGAAGCTTTGCAGCAAAAGCTAACCGAAGTACTTAAATGACCTTGCAGTTAACGGAGTTTGAAAAATATTTTTTTATAATATCAAAAACATCACTTTACTTTGTAGCTCAAAGTGCTTTATGAACGCATCAGAAAAGCTTTCTAATGAGCTTCAAAATATAAAACAAATAATGGAACGGAGCAGCCGCTTTATAAGTCTAAGCGGTTTAAGTGGCATTTCGGCGGGAATTTGTGCGCTTGCGGGTGCATGGTTTTCGAATAAAGAAATTAAGGGCCATATAATAACCAGGGCAAGTTTGCAATATTCCATAAATGATGGTGATACATTAGCACATATATATTCTTTATACAGCAGGTTATTCCAAATTGCATTGATCACTTTTATTGCGGCATTAATATCTGCTTTTATTTTTACTTATCGCCGCAGTATAAAAACAAACGTTCCGATTTGGGGAACCACAGCGAGACGTTTACTTATTAATGTTGCTGTACCAATGTTAGCGGGTGGTTTTTTCTTAATCGCCTTACTTCAACACGGAATCTTTGATTTTATTGCCCCGGGTTGCCTGGTGTTTTATGGATTAGGTGTATTAAATGCAAGCAAATACACTTTGCCTGAAACAAGGTATTTGGGTTATGCAGAAATAATTCTTGGATTAATTAATCTTGCTTTTATTGGACAAGGTTTATATTTCTGGGCAGCTGGTTTTGGAATAATGCATATCGTGTATGGAATTTTTATGTGGTGGAAATATGAACGAAATTGAAGATGACAGTAATGAAAAATCCTATTGAAAATTTAAACAAAACTTTCGACAGCCGCATTCGTTTGGGAATAATGAGTGCGCTTATGGTAAATACATCTATAAATTTTAATGATTTGAAACAATTGATAAATGTAACTGACGGAAATCTTGCCAGCCATATTAAAGCGCTGGAAGAAAGTGGTTATGTAAAAGTGCAGAAGGGTTTTATCGGTCGTAAAACGAATACTTTATATTCTGCAACAAAAGCAGGTGAAAAGGCCTTTCGCGCACATTTGGATGCATTAGAAAAAATGATAAAAAATATTTAGTAAAAATTTTTTATACATTCACTTTGAATTTCAAAGAACTTTGATATGAAAATAAAAATGATTTTGCCAGCGCTAACCGAAGCCAAAAGCCCTTACTGGCGACCCATAAAATATTCATTATTCCCTCCTTTAGGATTGGCAACACTTGCTGCTTATTGCAATGATGATGATGAAATAAACTTGCAGGATGAACATGTAGAAGAACTGTTTATTGAAGATGAACCTGATATTGTTGTGATACAAGTTTATATTACAAATGCATTTCGCTCTTATAAAATAGCAGATCATTACCGCAAAAAAGGAACTTATGTTTGTCTTGGCGGTTTGCATGTTACATCACTACCGGAAGAAGCTGCACTGCATGCTGATAGCATTTTTCTTGGACCGGGAGAAGAATGCTGGCCGCGATTTTTGAATGAATTCAAAAACGGTATTGCACAAAAAACGTATACTTCAACACAAAGAACAATCGAATTTATTCCGCCTGTAAGGCGAGACCTCATAAAAAGACATCTTTATCTGGTTCCCAATTCAATTGTCGTTTCAAGAGGTTGCCCTTATCACTGCGACTTCTGTTATAAAGATGCATTTTTTGAAGGCGGAAAATCCTTTTACACACAAAAAGTTGATGCTGCCTTAAGCGAGATTGAGCGCCTGCCGGGAAGACATTTATATTTTTTGGATGATCACTTATTGGGCAATCAAAAATTTGCATCGGCTTTATTTGATGGTATGCAGGGAATGAACAGGGTATTCCAGGGTGCTTCAACTATAGATGCTATTCTTCGCGGGGATTTAATTGAAAAAGCTGCGGGTGCAGGCATGCGTAGTGTGTTTATTGGTTTTGAAACTTTAAATCCACACAACTTATCACAGAGCAACAAAAAACAAAATATCGGAAAAAATTATAAAGAAGCTATACAAAGATTACATAGTCTTGGAATAATGATTAATGGAAGTTTTGTTTTTGGTTTAGATGATGATGACAAATATGTTTTTGACAGAACTGTTGAATGGGGAGTTGAAAATGGTTTAACAACATCCACTTATCATATTTTAACGCCGTACCCGGGCACACGTTTGTTTAAACAAATGGAACAGGAGAAACGCATTCTTCATTATAACTGGGATTTGTATGATACAAGACAAGTTGTGTACCAAACAAAGTCAATAACTGAATGGGAACTTAAAAAGGGATATAATAAGGCTTACAAAGATTTTTATTCCTGGCGGAATGTATTTAGAGCAAGCATAACACATGATAACTTCAAGCATATTATAAAGCATTTTACTTATGCAGGTGGTTGGAAAAAATTTGAGCCACTATGGAACTTTATTATAAAAACCAAAGGGCTTAATAAAATGCTTCCGTTATTAGAGGCAGTTCTGTCTAAAGCAAACAAGAGAACTCAAAACGGCAAAATTTTTCCATCACCATTTCCGGCTATCGCTTAACATATAAAACTTCATTTATGAAACTTCCATCTATTACAACACATTTTTTTGCAGCAGCAATCGTAACAGTTATTTTATTGCTTATTTATGCATCTGTTCAGCAAGGTTACCGTTCTGTTGCCAACGATCCGCAAATACAAATTGCAAGAGACTTAAGCAATAATATTAGCAGAGGAAAACCTGCAGTATTCCAAAATGATTCAGTTGATCTTTCAACAAGCCTTGGCGTTTTTACAGAAGTTTTTGATAAAAATGGAAAGCCCTTGCAGTCAACCGGTTTTTTAAACGGAATATTTCCTAAACCGCCGGCTGGTGTGTTTGAATTTACAAATGCGAACAATGAAGATGCTATTACATGGCAACCGCAAGCCAACGTTCGTATGGCAATGGTGTTTGAAAAAGTTGCTGCGCCGGGTGAAGGTTTTGTTGCCGCCGGCAGGTCGTTAAAGGAAACTGAAGTAAGAGAAAGTAATCTTTTGCGAATGATTGAGATTGCGTGGTTTGTATGTATATTAATGCTTGCGGTTCATTTATCCATACAAAGTTTTATTTTAAAGAGAGCCGCAAAAACACATCAATAACAATTTAGTGATCACGCTTATTTGTTTGTCAGCTTGTATAAATATATATTTATTTATGCAAGCAGCTTATCAATTGCTTTATGATATTTTTCAAAATGAAAACTTTTAATAACAGCTTTCATGTTTGAAGAGATTTTATCATTCATTAAATTACCAATGCTGCCTTCATGCGTGTGGTGGATCTCTGTTGAGTAAGTGAATTGTTCAGCTTCAATATCCAAACCAATTTTTTTATATGCATCACGAAAGGGCATGCCTTCGTTTACAAGTTTATTTACTTCTTCAACACTAAAAAGATATTTATATTTTGCGTCTGATAAAATGTCTTTTTTTATTTCAATATTATTCAGCATTAATGAAGCAATGTTGATGCAATCTTTTAAAGTTGTGAATGCAGGAAACAAATGTTCTTTCAACAATTGCAGATCACGATGGTAACCTGATGGAAGATTTGTTGTCATCATCATAATTTCATTCGGTAAACTTTTTATCTGATTGCAGTGTGAACGTATCAATTCAAAAACATCAGGATTCTTTTTGTGCGGCATAATACTGCTGCCCGTTGTGAGTTCTGCAGGAAAAGAAATAAACCCAAAGTTTTGATTGATGTATAAGCAAACATCCATGCTCATCTTCACCAATGTATCAGCAATGTTTGCTAAGGCTGCTGCAACAATTCTTTCTGTTTTGCCACGACTCATTTGGGCATACACAACGTTATAATGCATGTCATCAAAACCCAATAATTCTGTTGTTAATGCACGATTGATTGGAAACGATGAACCATAACCAGCCGCAGAACCTAAAGGATTTTTGTTGACAATTTGATAAGCTGATTGAAGCATGATTAAATCATCCACTAAACTTTCAGCATAAGCGCCAAACCATAGACCGAATGATGAAGGCATGGCTAATTGCAGATGTGTATAACCAGGCAACAAATCATTTTTATGCTTTTCACTTTGTGAAATCAGCAATTCAAAAAATGATTGTACTGTTAGAACGAGTTGTTCGATTTCACTTCTTAAAAAAAGTTTTATATCAACCAACACCTGGTCATTCCTGCTTCTGGCAGAATGAATTTTTTTACCAACACCACCAAGCTTTTCAGTAAGTAAAAATTCTATTTGTGAATGAACATCTTCAATGTTATTGTCAATTGTGAATCGTGAATCGTGAATGGAAGCGTAAATATTTTTGAGTTCGTTTACTAACGCATCGGCTTCATTAGTCGTAAGCAAACCAACAGTCGCCAACATTTTTGCATGAGCAATGTTTCCATGTACATCAAAAGGTGCAAGCAAAACATCAAACTCACGATCACTACCAACCGTAAACTTTTCTATCTCTTTTAATGACGTTGTATTTTTTTGCCAAAGCTTCATTTATAAAATGATCTTGTTTAATATTTGAATATACAACTCAATACCTTCTCGAATCTCATCAACAAAAATAAATTCATCTGCGCTATGACTTCTCGCACTATCACCAGGTCCTATTTTCAATGCAGGAAAAGGCATTAATGCTTTATCGCTTATTGTTGGCGAACCATAACATGTTCTGTTCAATTCTAATCCTGCTTTAACCAACGGATGATCTAATGCAATGTTGGTTGACTTCAATCGTAAACTTCTTGGTGCTATTTCAGATTGAATATTTTGTTTTATGATGTCGATCACTTCATCAAAATCATACAATTCATTTACGCGAATATCAACCGTGAATTTGCATTCACTCGGTACAACATTATGTTGCGAACCTGCATTAATAATTGTTACGTTCATCTTATTTGGACCAAGTAATTCAGATACTTTATCAAACTTAAATGTGCGAAACCATTCAATATCTTTTACTGCTTTGTAAATCGCATTATCACCTTCTTCTCTTGCTGCATGCCCTGCCTTTCCATAGGCCGTACAATCCAATACCAGCAAGCCTTTTTCAGCAACAGCCATGTTCATTAATGTTGGCTCACCAACAATACACCCCCATCCCCTAAAGGGGTGTTTGGGATCACCCGACAAGTTTATAAAGTCTTCATTATTTAACAGAAGTTCTATTCCATGTTTTCCACTGATTTCTTCTTCTGCAGTTGCTGCCAATACAAGATTGTATTGTAAATTTTGCTGATGATAAAAATGAATGAATGTAGCAATCAATGAAACCAAACATCCGCCTGCATCATTGCTTCCCAAACCATATAATTTGCCATTTTCTATTGACGGTTTAAATGGATCTCGTTTATATTGTTTATTTGGTTTAACTGTATCATGATGCGAGTTCAATAAAATGCTTGGCTTATTAGCATCAAAAAATTTATTCGTGCACCAAATATTATTTAATAACCTGTTTGTTGTTATATTTTTTGATTTAAGAAAAGCTTCAATCGCATCAGCTGTTTTATCTTCTTCTTTTGAAAAGGATTGTATGGAAATCAATTGTTGTAACAATGCAATACAAGCCTCCTCTAAATCTCCTCCAACGGAGGAGACTTTGGGAACAACATTATTATTTTCAGAATTGCTCAATCAAATTTATTTTGTAATTAAAGTGCCGATAGTTTTATCGGTAGTATTTTGTATTAAATCATTTGCATCGCCGATCAAAACTTCATGTACGCCGGCATCGATGGCCGCAAATGCATTATCTATTTTTGGAAGAATGCCCGCAAACAATTTTTGTTCATCCAGCAACAGTTTATATTTTTCTTTGTTGATGTTTGTGATAACAGAATTTTCATCTTCCACATTTTCTAACACTCCTTTCTTTTCAAAACAATAAATCAACCTAACATCATAATATGTTGAAAGGGCAACGGCAATTGATGAAGCAATTGTATCTGCATTTGTATTTAAGATATGACCTTGTTCATCATGCGTAAGCGGAGCAAAAACAGGTGTGAAGTCAGCATCTAAAATTTGCTTTAAGCTTTGAGCTTTGAGCTTTGAGCTTTCAATATCACCAACCCAACCAAAATCAACATCTTTTACTGCACGTTTCTTTGCAGGGATAATATTTGCATCAGCGCCGGTTAAGCCAATTGCATTACAGTTCAACGCTTGCAATTGTGCAACAATTTTTTTATTGATCAATCCGCCATACACCATCGTCACCAAATCAATCGTATCATCATCAGTTATTCTTCTGCCGTTACTATATTTTGATTCTATGCCGAGTTTATTACCGATTGTTGTTGCAATCTTTCCGCCTCCATGTACCACGATTTTATGCGATTTAACCGATGCAACCGATTGAAGAAATGATTTCAATTTTTCTTCATCATCAATAATATTTCCACCAACCTTTATAACAAATAAACGCTCCATAAT
>JAFBAF010000022.1 GCA_019247895.1 Parafilimonas sp.
GCATCCAGTTGACTTTTATCAGTAGTTGCAAGTGCTTCTGCATAACCTATCAATTTATCTTCGCTCATATTCCCTGCCGCGGACTCCTGCTGATATTTCTGCAACAAATCGGACAAACTTGTATTGGCAGTCATTGCATTCATTTCATATTGAGTCCACACAGAATTATCATTTGGGTATAACTCTTTTGCTGTAGCCAAATATTTTTTCATATTGGCGTCATCTTTCTTTTCAGAATAATATTGAACCAAAAACTTATAAATATCTTCATAATCAGCGCCACTTACTTTTATATCTGCAAGCATTGAATAATATCTTGCTGCTGAATCTAATTGTTTTGAATTTTGTGCAGCATAACCGGTATATAAAACGGTAACAGTATCAACTATTGCGGTGGATGTGCTTAATTTATTCGAAAGCAAAAAATTGCCCATTACCTGCGATTGGCTAAAATATTTAAAAGAACTGTCCCATTGCTTGGCCTGGAAATAATCCTTTCCTTTATTGAAGGATCCTGTGTATAAATTGGCAATGCCTCCTTCAAAATGCTGCTCTTTAAATTGCTTTAATGAAGGTTCTAAAACCGTGTATTGATTAAACGCATCGGCAGCTTGCACATTTGCATCGGGGTATTTACTGCTTAATGAAGGATCAACAAAAAGCTGGCTATATACAAGCAGCTTCCACAATAATGCTGTTTGTTTGTCTTTATCTTTTAATTTAGGTTCAGCAAGCCATTTATCAACTTGTTCTTTTGCTTTTTCATATTGCTTTTGACCAACAAATAATTGTATAACCGCTTCGTCTTGTGCCATTAAATAACCTGCGGAAAAAATAAATGCAACCGAAAGAATTATTTTTTTCATGTGAAATTTTATTTGATTTTTTTGCCACATGTACATTCGCAAGCTCATCTCATGTGAATGTTTTGTGTTGTTAAATTAAAGTTTTTTAGATGAATATAAATGAATTAAAGTTTAACCCTCAGGTACGGGGCTTTGGTTATTTATAATTTCATTACCATTATTTTCTGCATCGTCTTCTTCATCTAATTTTGAAATACCGGCTATTTCATCTCCGTTATCTAACCTTATTAAAATAACGCCTTGTGTTGCCCGGCCTGCTTCTTTAATATTTGAAACAGATGTTCTTAAAATAATTCCTGATTTACAGGTTATTAACAGGTCTTCTTTTTCATGTACATCAAGAATACCCACCAGGCGACCCGTTTTTTCTGTAACATTAATTGTTTTTACACCTTTGCCGCCCCTGTTTGTAATGCGGTATTCATCAACCTTGGTACGCTTTCCAAATCCTTTTTCACTTACAACTAAAACTGTTTTGTTAATTTCATTCTTTTCGACACAAATCATACCAATTACCTCATCATTTGCGTCATCTACTTCAATGCCTCCAACGCCAATGGCGCCACGGCCTGTCGGTCTTACTTTCTCTTCAGGGAAACGAATAGCTCTTCCGCTTTTAACCGCCATCATAATTTCACAATTGCCGTTGGTTAATCTTGCATCCAACAGCTCATCGCCTTCCAAAATATTAATTGCATTTACACCGGTTGCTCTTGGCCTGCTAAAATCTGATAAAGTTGTTTTTTTAATCACACCTTTTTTTGTACACAAAACAATATTGTGATTTTCTACAAATTCCTTGTCTTCCAGGTTCTTTACATTCATTATCGCTTTCACTTTATCGCCAGGCACCAATTGAACCATGTTTTGTATTGCCCGACCTTTGCCTTGCTTCTCACCTTCCGGTACTTCGTAAACTTTCATCCAATAGCATCTTCCCTGCTGACTAAAAAATAACATTGTATCATGCGTAGATGCAACAAACAAATGTTCTACATAATCTTCTTCTCTTGTTTTGCTGCCGATTGCACCACGACCGCCCCTGCGTTGCTGGCGATAATCTGAAGCGCTTGTACGCTTGATATACCCAAGATGAGATATTGTAATTACAACGTCTTCTTCTTTAATAAAATCAAGCATATTTACTTCTTCAGCTAAAAACTGTATTTCAGTTTTTCTTTCAACACCATAACGCTCTTTTACTTCAAGCAATTCCTTTTTTATAAGATCATACCTTAATTCTTCGCTGGCTAACAATTCTTCCAGTGCTGCAATTTGTTTTTGTAATTCATCATATTCTTCTTTGATCTTATCACGCTCCATTCCTGTTAAGCGTTGCAATCTTAATTCAAGAATTGCTTTTGCCTGGATCTCATCTAAACCCCAGCCGGCATTTATCAAATTATCTTTTGCAATATCGGGAGTTGCAGAATTTCTTATCAACCGAATTACTTCATCCAAATGATCGAGAGCAATTAAATAGCCATTTAATATATGTGCTCTTTCTTTTGCTTTACGTAATTCAAAGTTTGCACGGCGAATTACAACTTCCATTCTGAAATCAACAAACTCACTGATCAAAGACTTTATGCTGAAAATTTTTGGTCTTCCTTTGCTTATTGCAACGTTGTTAATACCATAACTCGTTTGTAATTCAGTAAACTTAAAAAGTTGATTCATGATAACGCTTGCAACACCATCACGCTTCAAATCAATAACTATACGTGTTCCTTCTTTCTTGTTACTTTCATTATTTACATGCGCAATACCTTCGATCGTTTTATCATTTACCAGCTGGCCAATTCTATCGGTTAATGTATCACGATTAACCTGGTATGGAACTGCCGTAATAATTATTTGCTCCCGGCCGCTTGGTTTTGTTTCAACCTGGCATTTGCCCCGCAATACAACCCTGCCACGCCCGGTAAGCATTGCCTGTTGCACACCTTCCATTCCATAAATAACACCACCGGTTGGAAAATCAGGAGCCTTTACGTATTTCAACAATTCTTCTGACGAAATTTCTTTGTTATCAATATGGGCGATGCAACCATCAATTACTTCATTCAAATTATGAGGCATCATATTCGTTGCCATGCCAACAGCAATACCACTTGAGCCATTTACCAATAATTGAGGAATGCGTGTTGGTAATACGGTTGGTTCTTTCCTGGAGTCATCATACGTTAGTTGAAAATCCACAGTTTCTTTATCAATATCCTCCAGCATACTTTCCGCAAAACGTTCTAATCTTGCCTCTGTATAACGCATGGCTGCCGGCGGATCCCCGTCAGGGCTGCCGTAGTTTCCCTGCTTATCAACCAATGTATGATTCATGCTCCACTCCTGTCCCATTCTCACCAATGCATCGTATACTGCTGTATCGCCATGCGGATGATATTTCCCTAATACCTCGCCAACCACATAAGCACATTTTCTAAAAGGCCTGTTGGAGTTCACTCCCAACTCATTCATGGCATGTAAAATTCTGCGATGCACAGGTTTAAAACCATCACGTACATCAGGCAATGCACGGCCTACTATAACGCTCATTGAATAATCAATGTAAGCGGTCTTCATTTGCTCTTCAATATTTACTTGTATAGTGCGGTCGTTATCTGTTGTTTCCTGCGGTAACTGATTTTCTTCCATTCGTTAAATTACGGGTATAAATGCTTAAAAAAATTAGGCTCGCAAATGTAATGTTTCATGCTTGTTTAAATGCTTTATTAGTAGTTTTTTTATTGTCGATTTTGTTAATAAAATCTTTCGTTTTTAACTGAAAAATTAAGTAAACAAAATGACAGCATAGCGCAGGGTTTTTACATTTAATTTCGAACCTTTTAATTGAAATATCAAATAGTACATGAATCTCCCTTACTTCTACGAAGAAAATATCCAACAGCCAACATATATTCTTAGCGAAGAAACCAGCAAACATTGTGTACAGGTTTTGCGCATGAAGGAGGGTGAACAACTGCAGCTTACAAATGGAAAAGGAAATCTGTTTACTGCAACAATTATTGATCCTAATAAAAAATATTGCAGCGTAAAAATCAACTCAACCACAAACTTTACACTACAAATCACAAACACCTTCATCGCTATTTCACTTTTAAAAAATCCTTCCCGCTTTGAATGGTTTTTAGAAAAAGCAACAGAGATTGGTGTAAAAGAAATTATACCCATTGTTTGTGATCACACTGAAAAGGAAAATTTTCGATTTGCAAGAATGAATAATATTCTTATTTCAGCAATGTTGCAAAGCCAGCAAACATGGTTGCCAATTTTACATCAACCAAAAAAATTTAAAGACTTTATTATTGAAGAGTTTGGTGGAATAAAACTTATTGCACATTGTGTTGAAGAAGAAAAAAAATCAATCGCTGATTTACATATCAGCAATCATAATAAACTTATCTTAATTGGGCCTGAAGGTGATTTTTCAAAACAAGAAATTGAACTGGCGCTACAAAAAAATTTTATTCCTGTTACATTAGGCAACACAAGATTAAGAACAGAAACCGCAGCTATTGTTGCCGCAGCTTTATTAAATGATTCTCACTGATACTACTAATTTCACGTTCATCAAATAACTATTGCACATATTTTCAAAAAGTTTATTTTACGCATTATAAATTCAGATCAATGAAACACAAACTGCTTTATGCGGCTACATTTTTGCTTGCTTTATCTGCATGTAATAATAACAAGGAGTATGTAGCCGGCAATTTTATCCAAACGGGTTATATGGATTCTGCTGTTAAACCCGGTGATGACTTTTTCGATTATGTAAATGGTAAGTGGCTTGATACTGCAAGTATTCCCGCAACCGAATCAGGGATTGGCGCTGCCTATGATCTGTTTTACAGAACAAGAGATCATTTGCATGAAATATTAGATTCAGTTTCCAAAGGCGGTCAACCAGCCGGAAGTATTGAACAAAAGGTTGGGGATTTTTATGCATCGGGAATGGACTCTGCCACTATTGAAAGCCGTGGCTATGAGCCTGTAAAAATTTATTTGCAAAAAATAGATTCGATAAAAAATAAGGAAGATATACTTAAGTATGTAAACGAGTTGCAGCTTGAAAACAATAATCCATTATTTGGTTTGTCTGTTGTGCCTGATGATAAAAACAGCACTGTATATATTGCTGCATTTTATCAAACCGGTTTAGGATTGCCTGATCGTGATTATTATTTTAAAACAGATTCAGCAACACAAAAAATTGTTGATGCTTATAAAACTTACATGAAGAAATTATTCATCCTTACAGGTGATGATTCTTCTAAAGCTGCAATTGAAGTTGCACAAGTGTATGAACTGGAGAAACAAATGGCAGCAAGTCATAAAACACAAGTGGAGTTGCGTGATCCCCAAAGCAATTATCATAAAATGGCTGTTGCAGATCTCGATAAACAAATGCCTGTGCTTGAATGGAAAAATACGCTGACTTCTATTGGAGTAAAAGTAGATTCAGTAAATATCAGCCAGCCTGCTTATTATGTTAAACTAAACGAATTATTAACCTCCGTACCTGCAGATACATGGAAATTGTATTTGCGCTTTAATATTTTAAGTAGCGCGGCACCTTCGTTAAGCAGCGATTTTGTAAATGCACGGTTTGAATATGTTGGCAAAGCATTAAATGGCCAGCAAAAAATAAAACCTCGGTGGCAAAGAATGATTCAAAATACGGATAACAATCTTGGTGATGATCTTGGGCAATTGTATGTAAAAAAATATTTTACAGAAGATGCAAAAAAGCGAATGCTTGATCTTGTAAATAATTTGCAAGCTGCATTCATGAAAAGAATTAATAATCTCGATTGGATGAGCGACAGTACGAAAGCAATTGCAAAAGATAAATTGCAGGCATTTTTAAAGAAGATTGGATACACAGATAAATGGAGAGATTATAGCAGCGTTACAATTGATCACGATAAATATTATGAAAATCTTGTCTCATGCGCAAAAAATGAATATCAATATCAAATAAATAAAATTGGAAAAAAAGTTGACCGCATGGAATGGGATATGACGCCGCCAACAATTAATGCGGGTTATTATCCAAACTTAAATGTGATTGTTTTTCCTGCAGGAATTTTACAATATCCATTCTTTGATCCGAATGCTGATGATGCCATTAATTATGGTGGAATTGGAATGGTGATCGGTCATGAAATGACACATGGTTTTGATGACCAGGGAGCGCAATATGATAAAGATGGTAATTTAAAAAACTGGTGGACTAAAGAAGACAGTATAAAATTTGTAGCCAAAACAAAAAAGGTAATTGATTTCTATAACAATTATGTTATCATTGATAGTGTTCACATAAATGGTGCATTAACCACAGGTGAAAACATTGCAGATATTGGTGGTGTTGCTATTGC
>JAFBAF010000199.1 GCA_019247895.1 Parafilimonas sp.
TCGTGTGGTTCCAGATAACGCACCAAAACTTTTACAACAAACCGGTATCGATTATGAAGATAAAATTGTGCGGCCTGTATCAAGAACACGTATTAGAGATAATGCAGTTTATTATGATGCCGTTTCTTTGTTCTCAACTAAGCGTGATGAATTTCAGCAACGCATTTATAAAAGCATTGAAAGAGATTTTAATGCCCGCGGTTTATTGCTTGAAAATTTATTGGTGAGAAATATTACGCTGCCGGAAAGTGTAAGACAAACTATCGAACAAAAAATAAATGCTGAACAGGATGCACAGAAAATGCAATTTGTTTTACAGAAAGAACAACAGGAAGCACAACGTAAAAGAATAGAAGCGCAGGGTATTGCAGATTACCAAACTATCATTAGTCAAAGTTTAACTGACAAACAGTTACAATACGAAACAATAAAAGCGCAACTGGAAATTGCAAAATCGCCTAATACAAAAATTATTATAATGGGTAAGGGAAGTGGCAATACACCAGTTATTATGGACACACAAAAATGATTAAATACTTTTGCAAAAAATTTGCGATGATAAAAGTAGAATTAGAAAGAGTGCATGGTGATTATGGTTTTGAAGTGAAAGATGCTTATGGCCAATCAGTAAAGATTGATAATAGTCCTGAACATGGTGGTGATGGTTTTGGTGTAAGGCCAATGCAAATGTTATTAATGAGCTTAGCTGGCTGCAGTGGTATGGATGTGATTTCTATTTTAAAAAAACAAAGACAGAATGTTACTGATTATAAAACTATTGTTCGCGGTGAAAGAGAGGCAGATGCGGAGCCTTCTGTTTGGAAACATGTTGAACTGGAATTTATAATTTATGGCGATGTTGAAGAAGGCAAAGCACAAAGAGCAGTTGAATTATCTATCAACAAATATTGTTCTGTTGCAGAAACTTTACGAAGAGCAGGTGCTGAAATAAAATGGAGCGTGAAAGTAGAGAAAGTTATAGCTGCTCATTGATATGGAGTACAAGTGTTGCGACGCAACCATAATTCCATGCAATACAACAGTTGGTAATATAAAAATTTTTAAAGCAAACAACCACTAATAATGAGCGAGACCAACAAAAAATTGAACCCGGTAACCGAAGCAATAAGAATACAAATACCGAGAACAGAGGAAGGTGAGCACTCAACGCCGATGTACTTAACGAGCAGTTTTACGTTTAATGAAGCAGAAAATATGCGGGCTGCATTTGCAGATGAAATAGATGAAAATATTTACAGTCGTTTTACAAACCCGAACGTTGATGAGTTTATACAAAAGATGTGTGTGTTGGAAGGTGCAGAGGCAGGTTATGCAACAGCAACGGGAATGGCTGTAGTGTTTGCATCCATTTTTGCGTTGCTGAAACAAGGTGATCATTTAATATGCTGTAGCTCTGTGTTTGGAAGTACGCATACAATGGTTACAAAATTTTTGCCCCGTTATGGTATTGAAGCAACTTTGGTTGATGCGAATGATAAAGATGCCTGGGAAAAAGCGGTGAAACCAAATAGTAAAATGGTTTATTTGGAAACGCCAACAAATCCGCAGTTAGAAATTATAGATTTGGAATGGGCAGGAAATTTTGCGCAACAACATAATTTAATATTGAATGTTGACAATTGTTTTGCAACTCCGTTATTACAAAAACCAATTGAATATGGTGCTGATCTTGTTGTTCATTCCGCAACAAAATGGATTGATGGACAAGGTAGGGTTTTGGGTGGCGTTGTTGTTGGCAGAAAAGATTTGATACATGATATTTATTTGTTCAGCCGTAATACAGGTCCGTCACTTTCGCCGTTTAATGCATGGGTTTTAAGCAAGAGTTTGGAAACATTAGATGTGCGTTTGCAAAGACATTGCGAAAATGCAATTAAAGTTGCGGAGGTATTAAAGCAGCATAAAAATGTTGAATGGGTTAAATATCCTTTTTTGAAAGATCACCCCCAACATGCAATTGCAAAAAAACAAATGAAAGCAGGTGGTGGTATTGTTTGTTTTGAAGTAAAAGGTGGCATTGAAAGCGGCAGAAAATTTTTAAATAGTTTGAAGATGCTTTCCATGACGGCGAATCTTGGTGATACGAGAAGTATTGCATCGCATCCTGCAAGTACAACACATTCTAAATTAACAGAACAGGAGAGATTAAATGTTGGAATTACGCCAGGTTTGATTAGAATCTCAGTTGGATTGGAATATGTTGATGATATAATTGATGATTTAAACCAGGCGCTGGGTTGATGTCTGTAATTATTCCTCCATATTTAAAACCACGCGATACAATTGGAATGATTTGTCCTTCCGGTTATATGCCTTTAGAGGAAGTTCAACGATGCATTGAAACTTTGCAGCAATGGGGTTTCAAAGTTGTGTTAGGAAAAACAGTCGGTAATCAATATAATTATTTTTCAGGAACAGATGAAGAACGTTTAAATGACCTGCAATTAATGTTAGATGATAAAAACATTCAAGCTATTTACTGCGGTCGTGGTGGCTATGGTTTAAGCAGGGTAATTGATAAAATTAATTTCTCAACATTTGTTCAGGAACCTAAATGGATAATTGGTTATAGTGATATTACTTTATTGCATGCCCATGTTTTTTCAAACTTCAATATTGCAAGTTTGCATGCGCCAATGGCTGCTGCTTTCAATGAGATTGAAGAAAGTGAAGAGTATATTAATTCGATTTATAAAAGTTTGATCGGCGAACCACAAACTTATACATGTGCATCACATTATTTAAACAGAAATGGTATTTACGAAGGCGAATTGGTAGGTGGAAATTTATCATTGCTTGCACATATCATCGGAACAAAATCTGACATCAATACAAAAAATAAAATTCTTTTTATTGAAGATATTGGTGAATACAAATACAATATTGATAGGATGCTGATGCAATTAAAACGTGCAGGAAAGTTGGATGAACTTGCAAGCTTAATTGTTGGAAGCTTTAGTGAAATAAAAGACACCACAATTCCTTATGGTAAAGATTTGAAAGAAATGATTTTTGATTCAGTGAAAGAATATAGTTATCCTGTTTGTTTTGATTTTCCTGTTGGACATGTAAAGGAAAATTATGCATTGAAGATTGGATTGAAATATGAGTTGATTGTTGACACTAAGCAATCTGCCTTAAAAGAAAAAGTGGCGAAATTCTTGTAACGATGGTTCTATGCCATTAAATATAGAAGTACCGGTAAAATATAAAAAAGTTATTGAACCTGCACGAGATGCAATCTCATATAGAAATCTTGTAAAGTTTTATTATGAGAGCAGAC